>JBJEKB010000071.1:0-21802 GCA_051878395.1 Muribaculaceae bacterium | reverse complement strand
TTTCCTTATTAAATATATTATCTTGCAAAGGTAGTGAAAATGAGAGCAGTGGCAAAGCGAAATAGGATTTTTTAGCATTTCACGAGCCGGGAAAGAGCCGAGAAAGAGACTCTCACCGGGGTTCTAATGAGCAACGGAAAGCTTTCTTAAATACTCACACTCGGCAGAAAATTGATTCTCACATAAATATTTCAATGCCATTTTAAGAAAACGAATTTCGCTATTATCCTTAATTGCAGCAAATAAGCCCTTAAAACGAGGGTCGGAATTGGAAGATACCCTTTTCGTTTCGCCGGTGAATCGTATCAACTCTCCCGGCAAGCCAAAATCCTCAACTCTAACAGATTGCTCGTGAGCACAATCTAAAACAAACTTATCAACAGCCGGGGCAATTGTAAAAAGATATTGATGCCGGGTGTGATGTTTCATCAATGTGATGTGTTTTGTTTGCGCAATTATATCACATTCTCGAATATAACCGAGTTGCACCTTATCTTTGTCGATAATTCCGATTGCAAATCTATCGGCAAAAGTTGAATTTAATTGTCCCACCACCTTAGAGCAACTATGCTGGTGATTGACACCTGCATTTAAAAGATATTCAATAAGGTTGGTATCGACAAAACATTCGGGTATTACATTCAGCAGTTTGTTTGGTTTCATATATACAACTCGAAATTAAAGAACATATCCACCCCATTGTCATAGATTTCATGTACTTCGTGTTCACTTAATTGCCTTACACAATACATCCTTTCGTCATCGCCCGCGGGATATGTAAACAACACGTTCATTCCTTGAGGCGCAGCTTTAATAAATTGGTTAAGGACATAGGGGCTATGAGTTGCAATGAACAGCATGTCGTTGTGCTCTTTAATAGCATCCAACAGCCAATTGACAAACTTGCATTGAGTGGGTGGAAACAGATTGTCTTCGGGTTCTTCAAGAAATATTTCGCTATGATTCACATCGAAAAAATTGTGGCACATCGACTCAAAGCACTTAGCATCTTCGGCGCTTGCGAAGTTGTAATCATAGCCGTTGATTGTGATTGTTTCGGTGTGAGCGACATCTTCCCTGCTCTTAAATTTGTTATAAATAATTGTAAGTAGATTTCTGCGCTCTTCTTTTTGGTCGTATGAAATCTTGCCATTGCGGTCGTTGTACTGCCCATCTACAAGATAATCCAAATGGACATACATCGGGAGAAGCGATTGCACACCGCTTGAACTCTCTCGGAGCATTAAAGGCGTGCCGTTTTCCAACTGAATTTTGTCGGAATTGGACATGCTGTCATAGGAATACGACATTCCCAAGTCGAGGAAATTATCTTCTTTCTTGACAAATCGGCGAGCCTTGTCCCAATCGGACATAAACTCAATCATATTCCTATCCATTGACAAAGAACTCCATCCGGGAATTGCAGCGACCAAATTTCTGTCGGCAGGGATATAGCTCACCCGTGGTCGTTTATAATCCCAACGCTTGGATTTCCAAGTCATCGAGAAAGTTTTGCATGAATGGTCATAGCAGAACTTCAAATGTCGAGTTTCATATTCAATATATGTATTATCTTGAATATAACCACCCATTTTATAGTAATCTGCCATATTGTCGATAAACGCGCTGCCATTGCCAAAGCCATTGGACTTTTGAGTGAGTTCCAATCGTTTCTCCACCCAAGAACAATAGCACGCAGTCTTGAGCACACAACTCTTTCCGGAGCTCTGCAAGCCTGTGATGATATTGACAAGACCCAATGTGAGGTTGGCTTCCTTAATAGGTCCAAAATTTTTTATGAGCAGACGTTTCATAACATTTAGATTTCTATTCAATTGACAAAGATAATGTTTTTTCTCGAAATTTTAAGTATACTCGAAATTTTTGCGATTTTGGCGGAACCGGGCATACTTACTCCAGTCCATTGGTGAGGAAACGCCTTAGATGAAGATGAATAATGCCATCGCTATCGAAACGCGACACAAGCGGCGTCATTGAAATGACATATTTTGGATAATTATCACGAATGGCACGTAAATTACCAAACTCACGTTCGCGAGTTGCTTCATCGGCAATAATATATGATGCCTGGACATACGCCCTATCGCCATTGGGACGGCTACACACAAAATCTATCTCGCCCACCTTCAACTGCCCGACATTAACAACATATCCAAGACGAACAAGATGATTGTAAATGATATTCTCCAACACTTTCTCAATATCGCCATCACGAGTTCCTCCGACAATTGCATTGCGGATTCCATTATCTTCAAAATAGTATTTGTCATTGCTCTCGAATATCTTTTTACCATGAATATCAAAACGAGGCACTTTGTGAATAATATAAGAATCGCAAAGATACTTGATATAATTACTCACCATAAACGAGGTAACTTTCTCGCCTTGCGATTTCATGAATTTTACGATACTATTCGCCGAAATGATTTTTCCGGCATTGTCTGCAAGAAATCGCACAAGATTCTCGATAAATGGCACATTGCGTATATCATTACGCATAACCACATCCTTGAGCAAAACGGTGTGATACACATCGCTTTGATATTCAGCAGCATCGCGTTCGTCGAGACCCATTTTAGCCAAGCCGGGCAGTCCACCAAACTTGATATACGACAACAAAGTGTCATCGCTATCGGGCAAACCATGAAACTGCATAAATTCCTCATAGCTCAAAGCTTGCACTAATATTTCCTTGTATCTGCCGCCGATAATGGTACTTAAATCGCTGCTCAGCATACGAGAATTGCTTCCGGTGATTACAATATCAACATTTGGCTCCTCGCGAAAACTGCGCACACTGCGTTCAAAGCCTTCGATGTCTTGAACCTCATCGATAAGAATGAAATTATGACGATTGGCATCAAGATGAGAAACGATATATTCGTTCAAATCCACATAATTCTTTATGGAATCAAACACATGTTTCTCCTTGTCGATAAAAATAAGATTATTATGCGAATCGGATAAAAGGCTTTCACCAAAAAGTCGCAAAATATAACTCTTACCAATTCGACGTTGCCCTGTGAGAATAATTATGAGATCTTTGCCCAAATATTTCTCTATTCGTTCTTGATAATAAGGTCGCAAAAAAGCATCCATTTCCAGTATGATTAAAATTTAGTGCAAATATAGCAAAAATTTTCAGTATACTTGAAATTTTAGGCGATTTTGGCGGAAATTTTTAGTATACTTGAAATTTATACCGGGATTTCTCGGGGTGTTTCGGGATTCCGAGGCAAAAATAATCTTAAAATAGGGTTAAAAACTGCGTTTTGCGACGGATTTGGGATTTTCACCAAATTTAACGGCATTTCTTGTGGTATCTTTGTAGAAGATAGACTGCACCTCTGCAATACAAAAGAAAATCCTTGCGTTTTTCTTTTGATATTGCGTTCGGTTTGTGGTATCTTTGTAGAAGATAGACGGCACCTCTGCAATACAAAAGAAAATCCTTGCGCTTTTCTTTTGATATTGCGTTCGGTTTGTGGTATCTTTGCCGAAGATAGGCTGTACCACCGGCAAAGCAAAAGCTATCTGCACAGCGCTCCGGGGTGGCGAGGTAACGAGGCGGGGCGCGGTGCCGGGGAGGAAGTTTTCCAAAACGGACAACTTGCGCGGCGAAGTTATTAACATTTTGGTCCACTTTTCAACAGTTTAGTGATTTTTTCACGTTGTAATTTTTTCATTCAAATTATTTGCATTTCCTTTGCGTTGAAATAATTAGTTTTGTCTTTTATGGGTAAAATAATTGCTATTGCCAACCAAAAAGGAGGGGTGGGAAAGACCACAACAGCCATCAATTTGGCGTCCTCGCTTGCGGTTGAAGGGAAAAAAGTGTTGCTAATCGATGCCGACCCACAAGCCAACGCCACTTCGGGTCTGGGCATCGACCCAAAGAAAATGAGTTCGTCGATCTACGAGTGTCTTGTAGAT
Source organism: Muribaculaceae bacterium (assembly GCA_051878395.1). Classification (GTDB taxonomy): domain Bacteria; phylum Bacteroidota; class Bacteroidia; order Bacteroidales; family Muribaculaceae; genus W0P31-042. The sequence goes on along the minus strand of JBJEKB010000071.1, from coordinate 17,848 downwards.
GACTATCCTCTTGCAGGCACCGAGGTGGAAACGTGTGTGAAGGGTCTGTATCTCATAGGCTCAAGAATAGATTTAGTGGGAGCCGAACTTGAACTTATCAGCAAGCCCGACCGCGAGAAGGTGCTTGCGCGCTTGCTGGCTCAGGTTATCGACAATTACGATTATGCGCTCATCGACTGCTCGCCATCGCTCGGGCTTATCACCGTGAATGCGCTCACGGCAGCCAATTCGGTGATTATCCCGGTGCAAGCCGAATACTTCGCGCTCGAGGGTATCAGCAAATTGCTCAACACGATACGCATAATCAAATCGAAACTCAATCCATCGCTCGAAATCGAGGGCTTCCTGCTCACCATGTACGACGCGCGCCTGCGTCTCGCCAACCAAATCTACGAGGAGCTTAAAACCCACTTCGGCGACATGGTGTTCAACACGGTGATTCCGCGCAACATCAAGTTGAGCGAGGCTCCAAGCCACGGACTTCCGGCGATACTCTACGACCCCGAGAGCCGCGGCGCGCAAAGCCACGTGCAACTCGCCAAGGAGGTTATCAAAAAGAACTCGCGCAAGCACTGAGCCTGCGAGCAGCGACCGAATATCTAATGTGTAACACATATATTATATAATAGGGTTATGACAAAATACAAAAGCGCATTGGGACGCGGACTCGACTCGCTAATCTCAATGGACGACATACAAACCAACGGCTCGTCGGCTATCAACGAGATTGAAATCTCACAGATTTCGCCCAATCCCGAGCAGCCGCGCACCACATTCTCGGAGGAGGCTCTCGAGGAACTCGCTTCGTCGATTCGCGAACTCGGCATCATCCAGCCGCTCACACTGCGCAGCGTGGGCGACAACGCCTACCAGATTATCTCGGGCGAACGCCGCTACCGCGCCGCCAAAATGGCAGGATTGCACACTGTGCCGGCTTACATCCGCACCGCCAACGACAGCGAGCTCACCGAGATGGCGCTCATCGAGAACATCCAACGCGAGGACCTCAACGCTATCGAAATCGCCCTCACTTTCAAGAAACTCATCGAGCAATACCACCTCACACAGGAGCGACTGAGCGAACGCATCGGCAAGAAGCGCACAACGATTGCCAATTTCCTTCGCCTTATCCGCCTCCCTGCCGAGGTGCAACTCGGGCTTCGCGACAAGATTGTGGACATGGGACACGCCCGTGCTCTCCTCTCGCTCGACAAACCTTCATTACAGTTAAAACTTTATAACGAGATTATTAAAAAAGGTTTATCGGTGAGGCAAGTTGAGGCGCTTGTCAAGCAGTGGCAAGAAGCCGAAGAAAAAGGCGACAATCCCACCGTGCCGCCTAAACGCTTGAAAAACAGCGACTACGACATGCTCAAGAATCATCTTTCGCAAGCATTCAAGACCAAAGTGCAATTTTCATGCTCCCCCTCGGGTAAAGGAAAAATAACTTTTCCTTTCGACAATGAGGCTGAACTTGAGAAATTAATTTGTATCTTTGACAAGTTAAAAGAGAGCGAGTAGTGTCTCTTTGGCGGAGGTGTGGGGCGAAAATTGCGCCGCTCCCCACCATAACTTATTGTTATACAACCGATTAATGAAGAGATATTCGACATACTACACATTTTTAAGGTTGGGCATGGCTTTTGTGCTCAGCCTCATGTGTGTATTTGCGGCACAAGGCGTCGAGCCTGCCGACACCATCGCCACCCCTGCCCCCGAGGAGAACCCGGAAAGCCCGGAGACGCTCCTCAACCGCCGCGTGGAAATCACCGACGAAGAGGCAGCCGCCGACTCGATAGAGATGCGCCGCATGATGCTCGCCGCCGACTCGGTGGCTATCGACACCGCCGCAATGGAGCCGCGAATGAGGTTCGTGCCCAATCCATCACGCGCGGTGTGGCTCTCGGCGCTATTTCCCGGATTGGGACAAGCCTACAACCGCCGCTATTGGAAACTCCCGATTGTCGTAGGCGGATTCCTCGGCATCACCTACGCCCTCAACTGGAACAACCGTATGCTCGGCGACTACACCCGCGGCTACCGCGACCTCACCGACAACGACCCCAACACCAATTCCTACAAGGAATTTTTCCACTCGACGATAGATGTCAATTCGCTCGACAAAGCATGGCTCGAAAAGACCTTCAAAGCGAAGAAAGACTTCTACCGACGCAACCGCGACCTCTCGATAATCTGCATGGTGGGGATGTACCTGCTCTGCATGGTCGATGCCTACGTCGATGCCTCGCTGGCGCAATTCGACGTGTCGTCCGACCTGTCGATGAACGTGTCGCCGCAGATAATAGCACCCACCGACCACTCGTCGCGCCCCTCGTTTGGAGTGCAGTGGTCGCTCACTTTTTAGGACAAACACATCACTAACAAAAATACAGAAGCAAGATATATGAAAAAGAGAATTCTCACCACATTGTTGGCAGCCACAGTGTCGATAACATCGTTTGCCGGACCAACCGTTCTTTCCATCAAGGAAAACATCTCCGACAGCGCGATTGTATATCCCGAAAGTTACTACGGCGACACCCACAAGATGATGCAAAACTGGTATATTCAAAACTATATTGTGCTCGACGCCGATGTGGAACAACGCTCCAACGGCACAGTGAGCGACGAGGAATATATCAAGCGACTCCAGGCACTCCCCACCGTGATTGAGATGCCATACAACCAAGTGGTGCGCAACCACATCGAGTTTTACATCACTCGCATACGCTCCAAGGTGGAAGTGATTCTCGGACTCAGCATGTACTACCTGCCCATTATCGAGCAAGCACTTGAAAAAGAAGGGCTTCCGCTCGAGCTTAAATACCTCGCCGTTGTGGAATCGGCACTCGAACCCAATGCAGTGTCGTCGGCAGGCGCAGCCGGATTGTGGCAATTCATGATTCGCACCGCCCGCGACGAAGGGCTCGAGGTGAACTCGCTCGTGGATGAGCGCCGCGACCCCTATCGCGCCTCCGAAAAAGCGGCAAAATACCTCAAGAAACTGCATGGCATCTTCGGCGACTGGTCGCTTGCCATCGCCGCCTACAACTGCGGTGCCACCAATGTCAACAAGGCAATAAGCCGTGCCGGCGGAGGCAAAAAAGATTTCTGGGAAATCTACCCCTTCCTCCCGCGCGAGACACGAGGATATGTGCCCGGTTTTATAGCCGCCAACTATGTGATGAACTATTTCAAAAACCACAACCTCAGCCCGTCGCTCGCCAAGAAACCTATCATCACCGACACAGTGATGGTGAAAAAGCGCATCCACTTCCAGCAGATTAGCGATGTGCTCGACATCCCCATGGAGGAGCTCCGTGCACTCAACCCGCAATACCGCAAGGATGTAATCCCCGGCAATGTCCACCCCTACTCGCTCACCCTCCCCGCGATGCAAATCTACAGCTACATCATGAGCGAGGACAGCATCGCCGCACGCAACGCCGGCACCTACACCCCACGCGATGTGGTAAACCCGGCTTCGATCGACGACTACGAGACCGAAACCACCGAAAAGGTAATCTATCACAAAGTGAAAAAAGGGGAAAGCCTCGGCAAAATCGCCAAGAAATATGGCGTAACCGTGTCGCAGCTCAAGAAGTGGAACGGACTGAAGAAAAACTCGGTTAAGGCGGGCAAAACGCTCAAAATAATACGCTACACCACAAGCACCAAGCCGCGCAGCAAGGCAGAGACAACCGGAGAAGTGGCAGAAGCGGGAGCAGAAGTGCACAGCAAAGCCGACACCGCCACAATCACTAAAAAAGAGCATAAGAAAACGAAGCCGGAAACCACAAAAAAGAAAAAGCCACGCTACCACACCGTGAAAAAAGGCGAGAACCTCGGTAAAATCGCCGAAAAATATCCCGGAGTGAGCATCAAAGATATCCAACGTGCCAACAACATCAAAGGCACCAAGATAAAAATAGGGCAAAAACTGGTAATTCCCGAGAAATAGCCTGCTCTCAGGCTCTCGGGAATCCCCGGATATGAAAATTTGTGGAAAAAAATCTTTAATCATTGTGCTCAATTCCACGATTATCACTATCTTTGCACCGGAAAATAATTGATAACCAAATAATATTTCTAACTATGGTAAGTTACAAAGAATTAGGCTTGGTGAACACACGCGAGATGTTTGCCAAAGCAATCAAAGGCGGATATGCAATCCCGGCTTTCAACTTCAACAACATGGAACAGTTGCAAGCAATCATCAAAGCAGCATCCGACACCAAATCGCCTGTAATCCTCCAAGTATCGAAGGGTGCACGCAACTATGCCAACGCAACCCTCCTCCGCTACATGGCAGAAGGCGCAGTGGCATACGCTAAAGAACTCGGTTGGGAACACCCACAAATCGTTCTTCACCTCGACCACGGCGACAGTTTTGAACTTTGCAAATCTTGCGTTGACTCAGGCTTCTCATCGGTAATGATCGATGGTTCACACCTCCCCTACGAGGAAAACGTAGCCCTCACCAAGAAAGTAGTAGAATATGCTCACCAACACGATGTAACTGTTGAGGGCGAACTTGGTGTGCTCGCAGGTGTAGAAGACGAAGTATCTTCCGACCACCACACCTACACCAACCCCGAAGAGGTAATCGACTTCGCTACTCGCACAGGTTGCGATAGCCTCGCCATCTCTATCGGTACTTCTCACGGTGCCTACAAGTTCACTCCCGAGCAATGCACACGCAACGCCGAAGGCCGCCTCGTTCCGCCGCCATTGGCATTCGACGTGCTCGACGCTGTTATGGAGAAACTTCCCGGCTTCCCCATCGTGCTCCACGGCTCATCTTCAGTTCCCCAAGAAGAAGTTGACACTATCAACCAATATGGTGGCAAACTTCCCGATGCTATCGGTATCCCCGAAGAGGAACTCCGCAAAGCAGCCAAGAGCGCAGTATGCAAAATCAACATCGACTCAGACAGCCGTCTTGCAATGACAGCCGCTATCCGCAAAATCTTTGTTGAGAAACCTGCAGAGTTCGACCCACGTAAATATCTCGGTCCAGCCCGCGACAACATGGAGAAACTCTACAAACACAAAATCGAAGCCGTTCTCGGCAGCGCCGGCAAGGCAGAATAATCACGGACAAACAATCCACCATACAGCACGCCCCTCAAGGCGTGCTTTTTTTGTGGCGTGGCTGTGGCGTCGTTTATGACGCCTTCACGATGCAAAGATAGCACCCGAGCATCAGAAAAAAACCGCATTTCAAGCCATTTCCCGCGTTTTCACCAAATTTAACCACGATTCGCGTTGTATCTTTGCAGAGCAGAAGATGCCACACAGCACCTATCAATTTCTTGTGTGGCTGACAGCCTGCCACCACCTCCGGGGTGGCGATTTTGGGGTCGCCCTCGGCGCTCCGGGCATGTCGCCACGCCCAGCGTGGCTCAATACCCGGCTACGCACAGCTGCAACCCCTGCCGGGGTGGCGGAAATGTCCGCCTCTTGGCATCGTCTCCACCAGTCGCGGTCCTTGTCGCCGTGCGCTACTAAGCAACGCTATGGTCGGGGCTGCGTGAGAAGCGCGGTGGGGGCGGAGTGGCGCTGATTATGCAGCGCTTCGGAGCGAAGTGAAGCCGTCTGACCAGTCGGACGGATTATGGGGAGGCTGCCGGTAGTAGAAATTTTCTCGCCTTGGATCATTGTCTCAGCCGCGGGCGAGAATTTCTCGATAAAGTCCTGATAATGAGGATGACAAGAGGCGATGTATTTTCAATCCCCGGAGGGGATGGCAGCCGTGCGTAGCCCCGTATTTCGCCGACCGGGGTGTCGGCGACATGCGGGGACGGGCGATGGGCGTCCCACCCACACCGCACCCCGGAGGTGGTGCGGGGCTGTCACTTCTACCATTGTGCGACGTGTATCATATTGTGTATCAGCGGTGTAGTTCTTTAGTTGCGTGTGTGGCGCAGAGCTGCCACCACCTCCGGGGTTGGAAATTACCTCGCCTTGGATCATTATCTCCACCGCAGGTGGCTCTTGCCGCCGTTGCGCTGCTTATACAGCGCTGAGGGATAGGGCCAATAGGGCCAATAGGTTGCGACAAGCGGTGGGTGGCATTGTTGCGGCGGAAGCGGCGCGGGCGACAGCCAGGTGCGGGCGAAAAAAAGGAGGCTGCGGGGCAGCCTCCTGAGGGGAGAGTTATGGGGAGATTACTTTGTGATGCGCTTGAAGGCGGGAGCAGCGGCTGGAGCGGCGATGACACGCTTGCCGGGCTTGGCGCTCACTGTGGGCACTTTGCCGGCAGGAATTTCAAGACGCGGTGCCGATGCTGCCGATGTGATGGCGATATTCTCGTTGAGGTCCCATTCTGAGTCGGCGAGGTAGGTGTTGAAATTGATGCGTGTAACGGTGGTGCCGTCGGCGTTCTTCGCCATGATGAGGAGAGTTTGCCATCCTGTGGGCACTGCACTGTTTTTATAGGTGTACTCGCCTGCAGAGTTGATATTGGAAGTGATGTCGATTGCGTCGGACATAGCAGCGACTTCGGCGAGGTTGTAGCCCTGGTTGAGTTTGTCGTCGCAAGCCGATTCACCGAGGAGGCGCACATAAGCCTCCGACACGTTGCTTGGGGTGATTTCGAAATTCACGCTCACAGAGCCATTGTCTTTCGACTTGCTGAAGATGTTGATTTTCGGACCTTCGACAGTTTGTTCAATCGGCTCGATGAATGGATGAGTTTCGGCTTTCACCCAGTCGCCGTTGGCGTCGATACCGAGGGCATACATTGAATATTCAGCCTTGTCCTCAACATACCAGCCATAAGGGTTGTTGGCGAGTTCCTCGGGAGTCCATTGCTCGCCATAGAGGAAGATGGTGTATTCATAACCGTATGCGGCGATGAAATAGTCGAGCACTTCCTTGTAGCCATACATTGTGAAGATGGTGCGGACACCTTGCGACATGTCGAACTTGAAAGTAGCCTCGCCATCCTCGTTGAGACCGGTGTAGGCAACAGTGAGAGTCTCGTTGCTCACACCGGCAGTCTCGGTCTTGGTTGTGGCATACATTGTAGTGCCTTCGAGGTCGTCGGCGGCGTCATTGAGATAGCAGGCGATTACATAATATTTCTGACCGGCAAGCACCGTGAGGGAATAGTCCTCGTCTATCATCTCGCCGTCTTTGTAATTGAAGACCATGTCGCCTTTACCTAAGAGGCCGTAGCTATAGAGGAAAATATTGAGACAAGAAGTGAGAGAGGCGTCATCGACTTCTTCGAGAGTTGTCTCAAAGTATTCTTGGAGGAGATAGTCAATGAAATTTTCCTCCACCATAGTGTGAACGTAGTAGCGGTCTTTTTGGGTGGGTTTTATGCTATATTTCACATAGTTCTTGCCGGTTTCCTCGATAGCCATTTCAAACGGGTCTTCGGTAACACCCTCGGGGAGCTTGAAAGAGACGTAATCGACATCGGTCGAAGCATATTTGGCAACTACTTTATTACCTTTGATGAGGTAGATTTGGTCTTGAGCGCAAATAGAAGCGACAAAACCGAGCATAATTGATAAGATAACAATAATTCTTGATTTCATTTTGAAAATGCGATTTTTAAGGGATTACTTAATAAGAATTTTTTGGGAGATTTTGCCCACACGGAGGATATACACGCCCTCGGAGATGTGGGAAGTGGAGAGAGAGGCGGAAACGCCGCGAGAGACAGCCGTAGCCACGATGCGGCCGGCAGAGTCGTACAAGGCAACGTCGCCAAGGGCTTCGGAGCCTGAGATAGAGATGGAGTTGCGCGACACAACCACAGTAACCGAAGCATCGGCGGCAGCGTCAACACCCGATTGGGTGCTGTTGAGCTCAATGCGCTCGATATCGGCTACCAAATGCTGTCGGGATTCGCCGTCGGAGGTAACAACAGTAACCTTCCCGTTTCCAATTTCGATGCGCTCGACCACGGTTTTGTCGGTGTAGTGGGCAGAACCGTCGGTGTAGAGCACATTGATTGAAGCGGCAAACGACGACGATGCCGCAAGCAGAACCGTTGCGACTGTCGATAAAGCATACTTCTTCATTGTGAATAGATTTGTTTTAAGTTTATTTGTGACCTTAATAATATCAATCGTGCACCCGGCAAGGCCATTTCCGCCGCACGACCGGAATTAAAGCCGCAAAGTTAGTTAATTTATTGAATATACACGACATTTTGATGCCGAAGAATGAAAAAAACGAGCTTGTATGTTTCATTTTACACTCATTTGCATTAACTTTGCACACTGAAAAAGATTAGGTATGCAAAAAATAAGAAATGTAGCCATCATCGCCCACGTCGATCATGGCAAAACCACTTTGGTGGATAAAATGTTGCTCGCCGGACATATATTTCGCGAGAACCAGAATGCCGGTGAGTTGATTCTTGACAACAACGACTTGGAACGAGAAAGAGGTATCACAATCCTCTCGAAAAATGTTTCCATCAACTATAACGGATATAAAATCAATGTAATTGACACTCCGGGACACAGCGACTTCGGTGGCGAGGTGGAGCGTGTGCTCAACATGGCAGACGGCTGCCTGCTGCTTGTCGATGCTTTCGAAGGACCGATGCCACAAACACGCTTCGTGTTGCAGAAAGCGATAGAGATAGGGTTGAAGCCGGTTGTGGTGGTCAACAAGGTTGACAAGCCCAACTGCCGCCCCGACGAGGTGCAAGAGATGGTGTTTGACCTCATGTGCAACCTCGATGCCTCGGAGGACCAGCTCGACTTCCCCACAATCTTCGGTTCGGCTAAAAACGGCTGGATGAGCAGGTCGTGGGAAGAGCCTACCGACAATATCAACGCCGTTCTCGATGCCATCATCGATTACATCCCCGAGCCGAAAGTGCTCGAGGGCGACCCGCAGATGCTCATCACATCGCTCGACTACAGCAGCTATGTGGGACGTATCGCCATAGGTCGCGTGCATCGCGGCACCCTCAAGGAGGGAATGGATGTGGGCATCTGCAAGAAAGACGGCAGCGTGGTAAAGCAACGTATCAAGGAGTTGCACACCTTTGAAGGAATGGGCCGCAAGCGCGTTCCCGAGGTGAGCAGCGGCGACATCTGCGCCCTCGTGGGTATCGAAGGCTTCGAGATTGGCGACACCGTAACACTCTACGACAATCCGGAACCACTCCCCCGCATCGCAATAGACGAGCCGACAATGTCGATGCTCTTCACCATCAACGACTCGCCGTTCTTCGGCAAAGATGGCAAATATGTAACCACACGCCACATTGCCGACCGCCTTCGCAAAGAACTCGACAAGAACCTCGCCTTGCGCGTTGAGCGCACCGAGAACGAGGACGCTTGGAACGTGTTTGGTCGCGGTGTGCTCCACCTCTCGGTGCTCATCGAGACAATGCGCCGCGAGGGATACGAGCTCCAAGTGGGACAGCCGCAGGTGATTATCAAGGAAATAGACGGACAGAAGTGTGAGCCTATCGAAGTGCTCGATATCAATGTGCCGGAGGAATATTCAAGCAAAATCATCGACATGGTGACCCGCCGCCGCGGAGAGATGGTGTCGATGAGCACACAAAACGACCGTATCCACCTCGAATTCAACATCCCGTCGCGCGGCATCATCGGCTTGCGCAACAATGTGCTCACAGGCTCGGCAGGCGAGGCAATCATGAGCCACCGCTTCCTCGAATTCCAGCCGTGGAAAGGCGACATCGAGCGCCGCACCAACGGCTCGCTTATCGCAATGGAAGCCGGAACGGCATTTGCCTACGCTATCGACAAGCTCCAAGACCGCGGACGCTTCTTCATCTTCCCGCAAGAGGAGGTGTATGCCGGACAGGTGGTGGGCGAGAACGCCAAAGAGGGGGATATCGTGGTGAATGTAACCAAATCGAAGAAACTCACCAACACCCGCGCCTCGGGTACCGACGACAAGGCACGCATTATCCCGCCCATCGTCTTCAGCCTCGAGGAAGCACTCGAATATATCAAAGAGGATGAATATGTCGAGGTAACCCCCAACCACATACGCATCCGCAAGATTATCCTCGATGAACTCGAACGCAAACGTGCCAACCGACAGTAATCAGGAAGAGTATATGCTGCAGATTAAGGACACCCTCGTGAGCCTCGACCTGGTGGAGAAATTCTTCGCCTGCGACATCACCCGCTGCAAGGGGGAGTGTTGCATCGAAGGAGATGCCGGAGCGCCTATCACCGAAGCCGAACTTGCCACGCTCAAGGAGATTCTGCCCGATGTGTGGGACGACCTCCTGCCGGCGGCACAGCAACGCATCCGGGAGGAAGGCGTGGGCTATGTCGATGAGGAGGGAGACCTTGTAACCCAGATAGTAGAAGGGAAAAACTGCGTGTTCAGCACCTATCTGCCCGGGGGCATCTGCATCTGCGCCATCGAAAAAGCATACCGCGAAGGGCGCATCAAGTTTATGAAGCCTATTTCATGCCACCTCTATCCGGTGCGCGTTACAGAATATGAAAAATTCACCGCGGTGAACTACCACTCTTGGAAAATCTGCAAGGCAGCCGAGGTGGTGGGTCGCGCCAAGGGCATCCGTGCATACCAATTCCTCAAGGAACCGCTCGTGAAGCGATTCGGGCAGGAATGGTATGACGAACTTGCCGGCACTTGCGAGGAATACCTGCGCCAATATGGCTCAGGCGATGAAGATTAGCGGCATCACCGCCCGAGACGCATCATTTTCACTGAACTTCGTCGAGTATCTTCTTTGCAACATCGAGGAAAGAGTCGAACGACGACGCAAGGAGAGCAAACAATGCGATGCACAGAGCCACAATAGAGAAAATAATCGCGCCCAACATCGTGCAGTAGCAGATAGCGTAGAGATACACAAACGACACAATCGCCACTGCCGCAGTAATCGATGCCACCACAACCCAGGAAAATTTCTTACGATATTTCCACACTGCCAGAGGCGACAGCGCTATGGCAAGCCATATAAGAATGGAACTCAACGGCAATTTGGAGCGCTCGCGCGCCGCCTTGTCGGGGTCGGAATCGGGAAACTCCGATGCCGCGATAATTTCGCGGGTGCGTAAATCGGTAGTGTCGTAGGCAAATTCCTGTGTAACGTAGCAATATTTCGAGGAGCCTTTGATTAGGGCGTAGCACACATAGTATTGCCGCCCGTTTTTGTCCTTGGCGGGATACACCCGAATCCACCCTTCGGCATTGTCGCCGGTCTTTTCCTTCATAATGGGACGCGGCTCCTTGGCGTCATAGTCGTTGATATATTCCCAGGTGATTTTCTTCCCGTCGGGAGCCTTCTCGGAATAGACCGCCATAGAGGATTTCGGGAATTGGATAATTAGTTTTTTCGACTTCGAGAGCGATATAGTGTCAACCTTCTGCGCCTCGCCGTAGTTGAGCACCACACCTGTGGTGTTGTCGATAAACTGCCCCGGGGCAGCGGCGATGACGAGCGATAGCGATATGGCGAGTAATGACAGGATTAAGCGTTTCATTTCTTGAGAGATTTGGTGAAAGTGTTGATAGTTTCTTTAATCATATCTTCATAGAGAGCGGCAAGAGAGAAATCCTCATCACTGGCTCTATAGGTGCACACCGGCTCGAGATACTGCTCCCAAAGCATCACTTTTTGCCCACTGACATAGTGGTAGATGCTCATGAGCAACCTCACGCCTGGGATTTTATCTCTCTTCGAGCCGTTCCAATCAAACGTTTTCAACGAGTTGCACGCCCTTGCGACAACAAAAAGTTGTCCCGGAGACTTAACGTAATTGGCGAGAAGGCTTTTGCCCGCCTCCATGCGGAACACCTCACCACCCATTATTTCGGTGAACAAATCGTTCATCTGGCGGCTCACATTATCACAGATGGTCTCGGCAGAGACATTGACGGTGATTTTCTCGTAGCGAGTGTTGCGAAGGCTGTCGATATAGTCGCGGTTCTCCTCCGCCTTGGGGTCGGAACCGATACGGCTTGCCCAGTAAGCCGACAGCTCTTTCAGGAAGTCGGCGTGCTGCTTGGTGTCGTCGAAAAAGGAGAAAATAAAGAGAATTTCGGTGTCGCCGCTCCGAGCGATGCTGCTGAGCATCTTCATGATGAGACGATAGAACGAGGGGGAATACCTGCGTTCCCATTTATCGCTGTTCAGGGCGACAAAGCGGGAGAGTTGTCGCGGGATGTTTTTCTTCACAGCATCGGTGCCGCAAAAACGGCTATCGTGGAGGAAGTATGCCGAATCCTCAAATTTGTTGCGTTTCAGGGCAATGCGGCAGAGGATGAAATCGCGGATGAATCCGCCACCGAAATATGCCGCAAGGGCGGAAACGATGGCAAAGACGATGAAATACACCCAAAACATATTCTGCCACCAGCCGTAGCGACTCGGCGGAAGTTTTGCCTCCAACTCGGAGTAATACTCGGTTTTGATGTCGTAATAGCGGTTGTATTGCTTGTCGTAGAAAACCGCCGTACCCGATGAGAACGCCGTGTAGCGCCACGCAAGAGTGTAGGTTGAATACACGCGGTCGCCGTCGGGGGCAATGAATGTGTAGTCGCTGGAGAAATCGGTTTCGGGCACATCAAATTCGGGCGCGGTGAGCGAATCGGCGCCAAACCAGGACAATGCCACAAGCAGAGCAAAGAGGAGCCACAATGCGTAGTCGCTAATGTGGTCGATAGTTTTCAGTGTCATAAAAACAAAGTAATCTTAGGGTTAGATTTAGAACAAAGATTAACAGGGAGATATGAGCGGATATCTCCCTGTGATGAGAAACGAGGAAATTACTTATCGTCGGCAGGTTGCTCGCCTGGTTGCTCGTCGGGCGAATACCATTTGCTGTACATAAGATAGTTATGGGCTATCTTCTGGTTGATTTCGCGCGACTGGGCGGGGTCCACCATCTTGATGAATTTTGCCGGAGCACCACCCCACAACTCGTTTGGACCGATTTTGGTGCGGCTAAGCACCACCGAGCCTGCGGCAACGATAGCGCCCTCGCCCACCTCGGCATCGTCCATCACCACCGCGCCCATGCCAATTAGGGCGAGGTCGTGGATGTGAGCGCCATGAATTACCACATTGTGGCCTATGGAGACATCGTTGCCGATAACGATAGTCGATTTCTGATAGAGAGTGTGGAGCACACTGCCGTCCTGGATATTCACACGGTTGCCGATGGTGATGGTGTTGACATCGCCGCGCAACACGGTGTTGAACCACACGCTGCACTCGTCGCCCATAGTTACATCACCAATGATGGTGGCATTCTCGGCGAGGAAGCAGTCTTTGCCTATTTTCGGCTCAAAGCCGCGAACATTGATTACAAGTGCCATTATTTAACGATTTTCTTGGTTTTAGTTTTAAGCCATTCCGCCTCGTCGGGGGTGAGGAATGGAGAAATAGAGTTGAACACACGCTCGTGGTAGGCGTTCACCCAGTCGATTTCCTCTTGAGTGAGCATATCGAGGTCGATGAGCGAGGCGTCGTAGGGAAAGAGGGTGAGAGTTTCCATCTTCAAGAAGTCACCGAACTCGTCGTCGTGGAGAGCAGGCACCACAAGCACGCAGTTTTCGGTGCGGATGCCATATTTTCCGGCTTTATAGATACCCGGCTCGTTGCTGAGCACCATACCGGGCGTCAGCGGAGTGGGATTGTAGTTGAGACGGATGTTCTGCGGACCTTCGTGCACGCCGAGGAAGTGCCCCACGCCGTGTCCGGTGCCGTGGAGATAAGCGATGCCGTCTTTCCACATAAACTGGCGGGCGAGAGCATCGAGTTGGCAGCCGAAAGTGCCCACGGGATAGAGTTGAGTGGCGATAGCGAGATGTCCTTTGAGCACGAGAGTGTAGTCGTGGATTTCATCGGGAGTGGGGTCGCCGAGCGAGATGGTGCGGGTGATGTCGGTAGTGCCGTCGAGATACTGGGCGCCGCAGTCGCAGAGGAGCAGCCCTCCCCTACCCAATTTGGGCGATTTGTCGGGCGATGGCTCGTAGTGGACAATAGCGCCGTTGCTGCGATAGCCGGCAGCCATGTAGAAACTCTCGCCGCGATACATATCGCTCTTGGCGCGCTCGGCTTGAATCATTTCCCAAGCGTCGTATTCGGTGATAGTGCCTGTGGGAGCGAGTTCCTCGATTTTCTTGAACGCCTTAACGAGAGCCACGCCATCGCGAAGCATCGCATTGCGGAAACCCTCGATTTGCACCTCGTTTTTCACCGCCTTGAGGAGCGCAATCGGCGATTTGGCATAGGCGAGTGAGCAATTACCGAGGGCAGAAGCCATAGCATCGCTCACCACGTCGGGATCTACAAGCACGGTGTGGTTGTCGAGTTTGGCGAGATATTGCGCAGTGCGGTTGTAAGGCTCAACCTCCACGCCGAGCGCTTTCAGATAGTCGGCAACCTCGGGTGTGAGTTTGGTCTCATCGACAAAGAGGATTTTGCGGTCGTGAGAGAGATAGAGATAGGAAATCAGCGCAGGAGTGAAAAGGATATCGTCGCAGCGCAGATTGAGAGTCCAAGCCACCTCGTCGAGAGCGGCGATGAAAGTGGCATCGGCGCCGAGCCCTTGAGCGGCATCGAGCACCTTAGCGATTTTGCTTGCAGCACTCTCGCCGGCATATTTCTCGTCGTGGATGAAGATTTTGCCGGCAGGACGAGCCGGGCGTTCAGCCCAAATCTTGTCAAACGGGGCAAAATCGGTAGCAAGACGGAATCCGTTTTGTCCGCAGAACAACTCAAGGCTATTGGTGGCTTTGATAGAGAACAGCGTGCCGTCGATGGCGATAAGTGCGCCCTCTTCGAGGTTTTCGGCAAGCCATTCGGTAACGGTAGGCTCGCCCGGGACATCCTCCTTCATCATTTCAAAGCCGGAATCGACAAGTTGCATTTCGCATTGGAGGAAATATCGGGAATCGGTCCACACCTTGCCTTGTGTGGCAGTAATCACGGCGGTACCGTTAGAAGTATTGAAACCGGTGAGCCATTCGAGCGACTTCCAGTGGTCGCTGATATACTCGCTGTGGTGAGCGTCGAGGCTTGTAACGATGGTAGCGTCGATATGGTAGCGCTTCATCTCCTCGCGCAGAGCCACAAGATTTTTAAATGTGTTAGCACTCATAATATATATGTTTGAAAAAAATTTGTTTAATTAAAAGAAATCACTAACTTTGCAGTGTTGATTCCCGGTAGCCCCTGATTCGTCAAGCTATCGGGTTTAGTTTTTTATATTGCAAAGGTACACAAAAACTTGTGTATTATTTTGATTTCCGAGTAATATTCTATTATTTTTTGCTGCGATTTGCAATCGCTTTTAATAGCATATAATACTAAAGTTATTTAGATTCTATTGCTATATTTCACTGATTTAGCACATAAAAAATAATATTCGGGAGTTACCCTTTGAATACTGAAGAACGATGGAATTGCATATATAATTGTCTTTTCTCATCTAATGGGAGTAATTGGACAAACTGGCCTTCCTTAATTCCAAGACGCTCTTTATTTTTAGGTGAAATCCAATTTGAGAGTACAATACGTCTGTCTTCGGTAAAAGTCATTAAGCCGCGGTCGAAAAGTCTGTCGTACAGTGGAGATAATATCAAACCGTTCTTTGGATCAAGTTTTTCAGAGTCTGAGGCAACAGCCCAAGGCTTAATATGGCTAGCGATGAGTAACCGTTCATCATTAATCATAGTAATTGGGCAGAATGGACATTCAGCAAGAAGATTATCGCGGTAAATACCCTGTCCATTACGAGCTTTCCGAATATCATTTTGGCGGGATGGAAGCTTAGGTTCAGGATGTTGTAATGCTCTATCGCCTTTTTTGCCGTATGTAAACACTAACGCAGCTTTTTTATCAGATATTGCATCAAAGTCTGCAAATAGTTTCCAATAATATAATGTTGCACCCGAAGTGTCCGTTAGTTGCATAACGGAAATATAAGTCACAAGCGGAAGAGAAATTTCACGAATAAGTTGATATCCTGCATCCTTTGAATTAACATAACCTCGAGAACCCTCTATTTGGTCTTGAGCAGTTACATTGAATTCAATCACTTCAGGGAGTTTTTTAATTTTGGTAATACGTTCTTCCCAAAGTTGTGGCATCTCATCCGCACCACGATAATTTTGTGAAGGGTGTAAGTATTCTGCATGAAGTGCATTCATATATGAAATGAGGTCACTTTTTAGCAAAAAGCATTTGGCAACAAATCCCTTGTTCCCAAAGAATGGGTACATTACTGTTTTCGAGGCTATATATAGTTTAGCCTCACCATTGCCACCCCCAATTTTAGATGCACGCATTACAAAACAATCCGGTACAGTAATTGGTGAATTTAGCGTATCCACAAAGTTGAAATTATGACCATCTATTATCATTGTATTATTCTCCGTATTTAGTAATATCAAGCTGTTTGAGCAAAGCAATAAGAACATCCACAACAATACTATTCCCTGCCTGTTGATACATTGAAGTATCAGAAACAACAATTTTGAACGAATCCTTGAATCCCATAAGGCGCAGACACTCACGCGGAGTGAGTTTCCGAATTCGGCCTTTATGTGTAACATAGTTATCAACTCCTGCACGGTGCATCTTGTGCATTGATTGGAGCAGCGGTCGAGCCACATCAAGGTCTGTTTCCGTAGATGTATGGAAATTCTTTGTACCAGGAGTCAGAACATAGTTCTTTACTTTTTCCGAAAGGTAATATTTTTCTTCCACATCCCGAACATCGAATATAAACTCGTCCCATCCCTCTTCATATGGTTCATCTTGCAAAGCAGGATGATAAACGAAATCACCATGCCAGTTGAACTGTTGATTTCGTTTTTGACACAAAGCCACTTCACCATTAATTTGGGTATAACACTTTATGCGATTTTTTGAGGATGTAACAAACTTAATACCTTTATCACGAAGGAAATATCGTGTCTGAATGTAGTCTTCCAAAAAATCATACATTCTGTATTCAAGAGGAATTGGGTCAGGAAACTCAAACTCTGTTGGTTCACGAAATCCTATACAAAAAATCCTTTCGCGATGTTGTGGAATACCATAGTCTTTACTATTAAGCGTCTTGAAGAAAATATTATAACCACAGTAGTCTTCAAAAGTATTGCGAATGACCTTCCATGTATTTCCATTATCGTGATTGATGAGCCCCTTCACATTTTCAAAAATAAAAATTTTGGGTTCACATTCTTTTACTACGCGAGCAAATTCACGGAAAAGTGTTCCTCTTGTATCTTCAAAACCTTTGCGTTTGCCAACCATTGAAAAGGCTTGGCACGGAGCACCTCCGACAAAAATATCGACTTTCCCTTTGAATGGTGTTGCATCAAAGAAATGGATATCTGAGTGCCAGCGGCTTTCGTCAATATCATAGTTGGCGAAATAAGATTTCTTACATTTATCATCAATGTCTCCAGCAAAAACGATTTCTGTATTAAGTCCCAATCTTTGGAATGCATGTTCTATAGCACCTATACCACTAAAAGACGTGGCGAGTCTGATCTTTCTTTCTGGATGGGAAAATTGGCGTTCAGTCCAAATTGTCCCATCCCCATAAAAAAGCGTAGCCTCTCCAGTAATATTGGTGTCATATGGTGTATTATTATCCTGATGTATCATCGAAAAAAGTGATTTTATAAAAATAAAGTCAAAAACCACATTATATTGCAAAGTTACGAATATTTCTCTATATAATCCATATTTAGCAACTAAGTTTTAAGCATTTCTGTGTAATATTCTATTATTTTTTGCTGCGATTTGCAATCGCGACGGTGAAAACCGGCTTTCTTTTTAACACCTCGAATTCGATGGGGTTAAAATCCGGATTATGTAATTTTTCCCACAATCCGA
>JBJEKB010000070.1:0-4637 GCA_051878395.1 Muribaculaceae bacterium | reverse complement strand
TGTTTTACAACATATTAGAAAAAGAGGGCGCATCTAATTTTGATACGCCCTCATCGAAAAATAGAAAAGAAACTGCGTGCCAAAGGTACGCCCCTTGCTACAAGCACCCCGGCGCTACAGGAGCGTACCTTCGGCACGCAGTTGTGGGAGGCACTTCACAATCCCGGCACAACTTCGTAAGTGCAGGGTCGTTATGATCAGTGGCACCCACTTCGGGGTGCTCAACCGCCCCCGTGCGCTCACTGCCGCCCTCAGATTCTCTTAAATAATGAAAAATGTGTAACAATTACCGCATTTTGTGTATTGATTTTACTCCATTTTGCATTAACTTTGTAGAAGTTAAGCTGCACCTCAGCAAAGCAAAAGAAAACTGGGCTTTCTTTTGCAATTGCATTCGGTTTGCATTAACTTTGCATCAAACAAAATTGATATTTAATCATTTGCTACGATATGTTGAGAAAAGTGAGATTGACGCTTGCCGTCCTGTTTTTCATCGCCATCACCGGGCTGTTCCTCGATTTCACAGGGACACTCCACGCTTGGCTGGGCTGGACCGCAAAAATACAATTTCTGCCCGCACTCCTTGCGATGAATGTGGGCGTGGTGATATTCCTTGTGCTGCTCACACTCCTTGTGGGGCGCGTGTATTGTTCGGTTATCTGCCCTCTCGGCGTGATGCAGGACATCATCTCGTGGGTGAGCGGCAGCCGCAAGAAGAAAAAATACCGTTTTTCCTATTCCCCGGCTAAGAACTGGCTGCGCTACATCGTTTTGGCGCTCTTTGTCATCGCTTTGGTAATGGGACTAAACGCTTTTGTCGCGCTCCTCGCACCCTACAGCGCCTACGGACGCATCGCTTCCAATCTGTTTGCGCCCATCTACCGCCAGGGCAACAACCTGCTTGCCTATTTTGCCGAGCGCGCCGACAGTTACGCGTTCTACGAGGTGGATGTGTGGATGAAAGGCGCGGCTACACTCGCCGTTGCCATCGGCACATTTATTATAATAGCAATCCTCGCGTGGCGCGGTGGACGCACCTATTGCAACACCATCTGTCCGGTGGGGACGGTGCTCGGATTCCTGTCGCGCTTCTCGCTGTTTCGCGTTACCATCGACAAGAGCAAATGCAACCACTGCGGACTCTGCTCGCGCCGCTGCAAGGCATCGTGTATCAACGGCAATACGCACACCATCGACTATAGCCGCTGCGTTGCCTGCATGGACTGCATCGACACTTGCAAGCATGGCGCAATCGGCTTATCCCTGCGCCGCAAGAAGACCGAAACCGGCGACGAGGAGCCGATAGACACCTCGCGCCGCACCTTCATCGCTCTCGCTGCCGCCACCGCAGGCACCGCCGCACTCAAATCGCAGGAAAAGGCGGTGGATGGCGGATTGGCTGTAATCGAGGAGAAGAAAATCCCGAATCGCGCCACCCCGATAGTGCCGCCGGGAGCGCTAAGCCTGCGCAATATGGCGAGTCACTGCACGGCGTGTCAACTCTGTGTGTCGGCATGTCCCAACGGCGTGTTGCGCCCCTCGACCCGGCTTGAGACGCTCATGCAGCCCGAAGTCTCCTACGAGCGCGGCTACTGCCGCCCCGAGTGCACCCGCTGCTCGGAGGTGTGTCCCGCCGGGGCTATCATCAAGATAACCACCGCCGACAAATCGGCTATTCACATCGGTCATGCCGTGTGGGTGAAGGAGAATTGCGTTCCGCTCACCGATGGCGTGGAGTGTGGCAACTGCGCGCGCCACTGCCCGGCAGGAGCGATACAAATGGTCCCCTCGGAGCCGGGCAACGATGCCTCGCCGCGCATCCCGGTGGTTGACACCGAGCGCTGCATAGGCTGCGGTGCTTGCGAAAACCTCTGCCCGGCGCGCCCCTTCAGCGCAATCTATGTCGAAGGGCATGAGCGCCACCGAGTGAAGTGATGTTTTATAGTTTTTGACAAGAAATTTCATACGATAGACTATGAGTGATAAGAAATTAGACCGCCGCGAGTTTCTCAAACGCCTCGGAATCGGCGCTGCAGCCACCGGTACGGTGCTTGCAGGCTGCGACAGCAAGGGAAATTCGGTCGCCGGCAGCCTCGCGGCACAAGGCGAGGTGCCTGCCGACAAGATGACCTACCGCACCAACCCCAAGACTGGGGAGAAGGTGTCGATTCTCGGATATGGCTGTATGCGGTGGCCCACTAAAGAGGGCGATGACGGCGAAATCATCGACCAAGAGGCTGTCAACGAACTCGTTGACTATGCCTTGGCACACGGAATCAACTATTTCGACACCGCGCCGCCCTATTGCCGCGGATTGTCGGAAAAAGCCACCGGAATCGCGCTCAAGCGCCACCCCCGCGACTCCTATTATATCGCCACCAAGATGTCAAACCATCGTATGGCGGGCAAAGGGCTGTCGCCTAAGGAGATGTTTGACGCCTCGGTGAAAATGTATCGCAATTCTTTCATGGAATTGCAAACCGACTACATCGACTACTATCTGCTGCACATCATAGGCATCGGCGAAGGGCTTCCCACCCTCATGGAGCGCTTCATCGACAACAATCTGCTCGATTTCTTGGTGAAAGAGCGCGAAGCGGGGCGCATCCGCAACCTCGGCTTCTCCTATCATGGCGACATCAAGGCTTTCGACTACCTGTTGTCGCGCCACGATGAGTTCCACTGGGATTTTGTGCAGATTCAGTTGAATTATGTCGATTACCGCCACGCCTCGGGCATAAATTTCAATGCCGACTACCTCTACGAGGAGTTGGACAAGCGCGGCATCCCCGTTGTGGTGATGGAACCGCTGCTCGGAGGCCGCTTGGCGTCGCTCACCGACTATCTTAACGCCCGCCTCAAGCAACACCGCCCGCAGGAGAGCGTCGCGTCGTGGGCGTTCCGCTTTGCAGCCACCTTTCCGCGGGTGCTCACCGTGCTCAGCGGCATGACCTACATGGAACATCTGCAGGACAACATCCGCACCTACGCTCCGCTCGACCCTTGCAGCGACGAAGAACTCGCTCTGCTTGAAGACACCGCGCAAACCATGCTCAAATATCCCTCGGTGCCCTGCACCGGATGCGAATATTGTATGCCATGCCCCTACGGGCTCGACATCCCCGGCGTTTTCGCCCACTACAACAAGTGTATCAACGAGGGGAATGTGCCGGCATCGTCGCAGACCGAAAACTACCGCGAGGCTCGGCGCGCGTTTCTCATCGGCTACGACCGCAGCGTGCCGCGTCTGCGCCAAGCCAACCACTGCATCGGCTGTGGACAGTGCGCTGAGCATTGCCCGCAGAGCATCAACATCCCTGCCGAGATGCACCGCATCGACGCATTTGTGGAACAACTCAAGCAAAACACGCTGTGATGAATCGCTTGATAGAGATTCTCCGCGGCGGAAACCATTCGCTGGTGGTGGCAGGGAGCGAAATCCGCACCTTCGATGGGCGCGGAATCGCCGACCTCTACCGCCTCTTCACCCTTGAGCCCGATTTCCTTGCCGGAGCCTCGGTTGCCGACAAGGTGGTGGGCAAAGGCGCGGCTGCGCTCATGGTGCTGGGCGGCGTGAAGGAGGTGTATGCCGGTGTGGCAAGCAGCGCTGCGCTCAGCCTCCTGCGCAATAGCGACATCGCCACAAGGTGCGACCTCGAAGTGCCGCACATCATCAACCGCAAGGGGGACGGCATCTGCCCGGTGGAGGCTCTTTGCCTCGATTGCGCCACAGCTGCCGAATGTCTCCCTCGTATAGAACAATTTATGCAACAACTAAAGCAACAATAAGATGCAAGCAATTAATTATAACCTACAGTCGCTCAAATACAGCGAAGCGAAAACCTATCTGGCGGCGGTCCTCTTCACAGTGGGCAATATCGCCATGCCGCAACTCTTTCACCTCATTCCGCAGGGCGGACTCATCTGGCTCCCCATCTATTTCTTCACCCTCATCGGGGCGTATAAATATGGTTGGCGAGTGGGGCTTCTCACCGCTGTCGCCTCGCCGGTGGTGAATTCGCTGCTCTTCGGGATGCCTTTGCCTGCCGTGCTTCCGTCGATACTCATAAAATCGGTGCTCCTTGCGCTCATAGCAGGAGTGGTGGCACAGCGCAGCAAGAGAGTCTCTATCGTTCATCTCCTCGGAGTGGTGCTTGCCTATCAACTCCTTGGCACCCTCGGAGAATGGGCGATTGTCGGCGACCTCGGTGTGGCATTCCAAGACTTCCGCATCGGTGTGCCGGGAATGTTGCTCCAAGTGATAGGCGGCTACATCGCGCTGCGTCTCCTCCCGTAATCCGCGACATCTTGTGAACCGAAAATAGAAGAGGCTGCACCAACCGGCGCAGCCTCTGTTTTAAGTGCGAATATTGGGCTTTATTTGATAAGACGTTTTTGGTTGCCTACGATGTAGAAGCCAGGAGTGAGCGATTTGATAGCCTCTTCGTCGGCGTTCTTCATCACGCACACACCATTGATTGTATATACATTCACAAGTTTGTTCTCCTCAACAACAGGGAGTTCAACGCCTGTGCAAACTACCCATTTAGCATAGAGAGTGCCCTTGAAAGTCTCGTCGATTGTGGTGATAGGTTCGCCGTTAAATTCAGCGTTGTCAAACCAGCCTTCGAAGTGCC
>JBJEKB010000069.1:0-4696 GCA_051878395.1 Muribaculaceae bacterium | reverse complement strand
GTGAAACAAAACACCGGAAAATCGCCCAAAACAATCATAGACCAATACCTCGTGCTCCAACTCAAGAAAACACTGAGCAGGACACCGCTCAGTGTGAAACAAATCGCCTGGGAGTATCATTTCAACGACACAGCCTTCCTGTGCCGCTACTTCAAGGCACACACCGGGAGAACACCACAGCAATTTCGCACCGATATCCGTGAAGACATCCACCCCACCGATTTCCAACTATAAGAAATCACCCGCCTAACATATAATTATGCGCAAAACAACGCGAAATGATGAAAATATTGACAAAAATTTTGGGTTTTATGAATAATTGAGTAATTTTGCATCATCAAATCGAAAAAATTTCACCATAATAAATAACTCGAATATTAACTATAAAACATTAAACGATGAAAAAGATAATCGCATTGATATTAGGTATTTTAGCAAGCATAAGTATGCAAGCTCAAATCGAAATTAGTCAGTACATCAACTCACACGACCAATCATTCAATGTTAGTCTAATCGTTAAAAATGACAAACCTTACCGAGTTTCTATTGCTTGCGAGTCAAAAGGAGGAAATGGCGAAATTTGGATTAAGCCATCTGATGTTGGCAAATTTCGTGATGCTTTAGTTGAACTGAAATCTAAATTTGAGGAATGGGATAATATAGCAAAGAGAAGCAATGTAAACGAGGCTAACAAAGATATGCCTATTAAGTTCCCAAAGGTAGAATTTGTATGGGGTCATACAACTACATTTTTTGCCAATGATGCATTCAAAGCAAAATGGATTCTTAAGTCACCCGTGGAATTTGTATTGTGCGTAGCGTCAGTTAAAGCGTCAAACAATAGATTTGCCAGTGAAACTTTCGACATTAGATTTTACTCTATTCAAGACGTTCAAAATTTAATTGATGCCCTATCGCAAGATAAGATAGACACAGCAATTAAAACGACTGAAAACTCAAATCTTTTCAATTGAATATAATTTACACTAACTAATAATTTCCGTAAAATGTTGGTATGTAATTTATTTCTATTGAAATTTCAAGAAATTATGCCTACTACAAGGAAATATGAGAATAATTGAGTAATTTTGCATCATCAAATCGAAAAAAATGAAAGTTTTTGCTTCACATATTCACCATCATTGCGACTGCCGTTGAGGATAGCCGGTTGTGAAGTGTGTGCATTACAATTCCAATGATATTTGCCGACCATCCTCGCTCGATGGTCGGCTTTTTATTTAAGGTTACAAACTAAAAATTATATACGATTATGTCTCTTTTAAGAATTGCCGTTCAATCCAAGGGTCGCCTCTACGACGAGACCATGGAACTCCTCTCCGAGGCAGGCATCAAACTCACAGCAGTGAAACGCACTCTGCTCGTACCCTCACGCAATTTTCCGGTAGAACTTCTTTTCCTCCGCGACGACGACATCCCCGACTCGGTGGCGTCGGGCACTGCCGACATCGGCATCGTAGGACTTAATGAGGTGATGGAGAAACACCGCAATGTGGAGATTGTGCGCCCGCTCGGCTTCAGCCGCTGCCGCCTGTCGCTCGCAATTCCTAAGAATATCGAATACACCGGACTTGCATGGTTCAACAACCGCAAGATTGCCACTTCCTACCCTGTGATTCTCGATGAGTTTCTCAAGAAAAACGGCATCAAAGCCGACATCCACGTGATTACAGGTTCGGTGGAAATCGCTCCGGGAATCGGTCTCGCCGATGCCATTTTCGACATCGTATCGTCGGGCAGCACACTGGTGAGCAACAACCTTGCCGAGGTGGAAACCGTGGTGCAGTCGGAGGCGGTGCTCATTGCAGGATGCAAGAAACTCAGCGCCGAGAAGCAGGAAGTGCTCGACGAACTCCTGTTCCGCATCGAGGCTGTGAAGGCTGCCGGCGACCGCAAATACATTCTTATGAATGTGCCAAAAGAGAAACTCGACGAGGTGATTTCGGTGCTTCCCGGCATCAAAAGCCCCACTGTGCTTCCGCTCGCCGACCCGAATTGGTGCTCGGTGCACACCGTGCTCGAAGAGAAATGCTTCTGGGAGATTATCAACAAGATTAAAAGTGCCGGAGCCGAGGGGATTCTTGTCCTCGACATCGAAAAAATGGTGCTGTAATGGGAGAAATCGTTCAACTGTATATTCGTCCCGACCGCAAGGAGTGGATGGAGATAATGAGCCGCAGCAAGGCTGAAGAGAGTGCGCAGGTAACGGAAATCGTCGCCGGAATCATCGACAAGGTGAAAGCGCGCGGCGATGAGGCATTGCGCGAATATGAATTGCGATTCGACCGCGCCCGATTGGAGACTTTCCGGGTGTCGGAAGCCGAAATCGAAGAAGCCGAAGCACTTGTCCCCGAGTCTCTCAAGGCAGCGATAGCGCAAGCGCAGAAAAACATAGCGAAATTCCACTTGGCGCAACTCATGCAACCGGTAACGGTCGAGACCACACCCGGCGTGGTGTGCGAGCAGCGACAAGTAGCTATTGAGAGTGTGGGGATGTATGTCCCGGGAGGCAATTCGCCGCTCTTCTCCACTGTGCTCATGCTCGCAGTGCCTGCCGCAATAGCCGGATGCAGCCGCCGTGTGCTCTGCACCCCTCCCGGTGCCGATGGCAAGGTGAATGCTGCTATTCTCTATGCCGCCTCGCTCGCCGGTGTGGAGGAGATTTACAAAGTGGGCGGTGCGCAGGCAATCGCAGCGATGGCGCTCGGCACCGAAAGCATCCCCAAAGTGAGCAAGATTTTCGGTCCCGGCAACCGTTTTGTCATGGAGGCAAAACAGCAGGTAACCAAATTCGGAACAGCAATCGATATGCCTGCCGGACCGTCGGAGGTGATGGTGATTGCCGACGATGCCGCAAATCCCGACTTCGTGGCTTGGGATTTCCTCTCGCAAGCCGAACATGGACCCGACAGCCAGTCTATTGCCCTCGTTGAGAGCGAAACTATGGCTCAACGGCTCGAAGATGCCATCTCCCGCCATATTGCCGACTTACCACGCCGCGAGATGATGCTCAAATCGCTATCCCACAGCAGCATTGTCGTGCTCGACAAGAGCGAAATAATGGATTTTGCCAACGAATATGCCCCCGAGCACCTCATCATCAACACCACCGATGCCGATTCGCTCGCTTCCCGTGTTGTGAATGCGGGTTCGGTGTTTATCGGTGCGTTCTCGCCCGAAAGTGCCGGCGACTACGCCTCGGGAACCAACCACACCCTCCCCACAAGCGGCTTTGCCAAGTGCTACAACGGCGTGAACATCGACAGTTATATGCGCAAAATCACCTTCCAGCGCCTCTCGAAAGAGGGTTTGCAAGCTCTTGGCGGCACAATTGAGATTATGGCAGAAAATGAAGACCTCATCGCCCACAAGCAGGCTGTTACATGGCGTCTTAACCACATAAACGAATAAAGGATATGGAAATCAAGAATCTGGTGAGAAAAAACATACTCAATCTGCAACCCTACAGTTGCGCAAGAAACGAGTTCAAAGGGGAAGCGCGAGTTTTGCTCGACGCCAACGAGTCGCCATACAACTCGCCTTACAACCGATACCCCGACCCGCTGCAAATAGCAGTGAAAGAGAAACTTGCCGACATCAAGGGGGTGAAGCCCGAGCAAATTTTCCTCGGCGTGGGTAGCGATGAATGTATCGACTTGGTCTATCGCGTGTTCTGCGTGCCGGGAATGGATAATGTGGTGGCTATCGACCCGAGTTACGGGATGTATGAGGTGTGTGCCGACATCAACGATGTGGAATATCGCCGCGTGCCGCTCACCAACGACTTCGGTCTCGACATCGAGGCTCTGATTTCAGCCACCGATGCACACACCAAGGCAATGTGGATTTGCTCCCCCAACAACCCCACCGGCAATGCGTTCTCGCTCGATGAAATCGAGGCTATCTACCGGGGCTTCAATGGCATTCTGGTTGTGGATGAGGCGTATATCCACTTCTCCGCCAAGGGGAGTATGTTGTCGCGCCTCGACAAGATGCCGCGCCTCATTGTCCTTCACACCCTTTCAAAAGCGTGGGGCAGCGCAGCGGTACGCCTCGGAATGGCATTTGCCTCAACCGAGATTATCTCGATTTTCAACAATGTGAAATATCCCTACAACATCAACCTGCTCACTCAGCAATATGTGCTCAATCGCCTCGACCAACGCACCGAAGTGGAGGCGCAGGTGAAGTCGCTTCTCGATGCCCGCAAAAAACTGGAATCGGAATTGGCGCTACTGCCATTTGTGCTCAAAGTGTATCCAAGCGATGCCAATTTCCTGCTTGTGCGCACCACCGATGCCGACGCCATCTACCGCTTCCTTATCGAGCGCGGCGTGATTGTGCGCAATCGCAACCGTGTGAGCAAATGCCTCGGATGCCTCCGCATCACTGTCGGCACTCCCGATGAAAACAACGACCTAATTGAAAACCTCAAAGAATATGGAAAATAGCACTCCTCGACGCAAGGCTCTCTTTATCGACCGCGACGGCACTCTGGTCGTGGAACCTCCGATTGACTACCAACTCGATTCGCTCGAGAAACTCGAATTTATCCCCGGTGTGTTCCGCAACATGAACTTCATTGCCAAAACTCTCGATTTTGAACTCGTGATGGTGACCAACCAGGATGGATTGGGCACCGATTCATTTCCCGAGGAGACATTTTGGCAACCTCACA
>JBJEKB010000068.1:0-22112 GCA_051878395.1 Muribaculaceae bacterium | reverse complement strand
GTCTTCCAGTTTCGGCATATTGTTGAATGCCCATAAACCGCCCAAGATTATGGCTACAACAAATGTATTTACCAAGTTGCGTTTACTCAGTGCCAGTTTGCTCAGATTCATATTGTTGGAAATAATTATGTTTTACATCATGCCACCGATGTTTGTCGAGGTCGGCTTTGCAGTTATTTTCACTTTCTCGCCATCATGGATATGGTGCACGCCGCTGCTCACGATAGTGTCGCCCGGCGCTATGCCCGCCACGACAGTAGTCCCATCATTTTTCACGCTGTTTACTATTACCTCGATGGCTTTCACTTCCCTACTCGCGGAATTGATAGTGAAAACCCATGTTTTCCCTTCTTTGTAAAGAACACTTCCCGACGGCACTATAACCATTGAAGCGCTGCTATTGCGTTTGGCATACACTATCGTGCTCATCCCCGGGGTTACTTTGTTGAAGTCTTTAACGCCATCGATTGAGTATCTGAGGCTGTAGAGTTGATTGGCGTTGGGCACTCTCGCTGCACTCACCGGAGTGAGTGTGAATTCATTGTCGGAGAGAGCATCGATGCGGCATCTAAAATCGCTGAGACTCGACAGCCTTGCATATTCCCGAGCCGAGATATTAATCTCTACTTCAACTCGTTTCCCTACCGCAATGCTCACAATGGGCATCCCTTCACTCACAGTCTCTCCGCCCTCGTGCATTTTCGCCTTGATGTATCCCGACACAGGCGCCAATAGGCGAGTGTCGGCGAGTTGGTTGCGGTGAATATTGAGTTTCTGTGTGATTTGCATCAGTCCATAGCGAGCATGGTCGTAGTTTTGTGCTGTGGTCGTTCCTTCGCTATACATTGCCATAATTCGTTCCGCCTCGGCTTTTACATTGTTATATTCCGCCTCGGTCGCAGCGAGTTGCAGTTTGTAGTCGCGGTCGTCCATCACGGCTATCAACTGTCCTTTGTTGACATATTCCCCTTCTTTCACCACAACTTGAAGCAGAGGTCCTGCGACTCTGAATGACACGTTGATTTCTTCCGATGCTTTAGTCCTGCCCGGAAACGATACCGTCTCGCCATCGCTTGCGCTTTCAGCCACTGCCACATTCACCGACTGTATCTTTTCTGTCTTTGCCGACCGATTATTGCATCCTGCAAGCAAGGTGAGGATAGAAACTAAAAATATTATATTCCTTGTCATACACTTAGATATTTTATTTTGCGTTGCAAAAATAGAGGTTTATTCCATAGCGATATTGTCCATTTTTGCCTTTTCAATATTCATTTTCACCACAAGTACTTGCGAATAGGAGAGATTGGACACACAAATGGAAATATTGGACAATGCAATATTACGAAAGTTACTTATTTTTGCAACCAAAGTGCTACGATATGGACAAGAGATTAAATATAAGCGATTTCAATGCTCTATACACACAACGACTTGGCGGAAGTGTGTATATCAATGACGATATTACCGTGATAAGCGGTGTGAGTCATCTTCCTTTTTGGAATAAGATGGAGCAATTCGATTTTGCTCTTGTGATATTCTGCCGCAGAGGGTCCATCCAGGCTGTGCTCAATGATGTGAGTTACGTTGCGTCTCAGGGCGATATCCTGTTCTGCTGTGGGCTGCACATAATCACCGCAGCCATGCTAAGTACCGATTTTATGTGTGATATTTTCTGTGTTTCGATGAGAAAATACCATGAGATTATAACACCCGACAAGGAGTTGCTTGTGAATATGCTCTTTGCCTACGACCGTCCGCTCATTCATCTTTCCCCCGGTGAATTGGAATTGGTGGAATGTTACGAAAAACTTTTGTGGACCAAGATGAATGAGGTGAGCACTTGCTACAGTCATCGCATCATCAGCGCAATAGTAAAGGCTATGATCCTTGAATTTGCTTCTGCTTGCGAGCGTAGAATCGGTGGCGATTTTTCCGGGTCGGGTTCGCTGGGAAAACGGAATATTGCGCATGATTTTTTGCTGTTGCTGTCGGAAGATGTGAGCCGAAGGCACACCGTTTCTTATTTTGCCGACAGGCTGTGTGTGAGCGCCAAGTATCTAAGCCACATCGTTAAAAGAGAGACCGGAAAAACCGTTTCGGTGTGGATTCATGAGCAATTGACCGAGCAGATACGCAACATGTTGCTCAACACATCGCTTTCTTGCAAAGAAATTGCAATCACTCTCGGATTCCCCAATAGTTCCTTTTTCGGGCGTTATGTCAAGAGCCGCTTTGGGTGTAGCCCCACACAATTTCGCAGTCGAGAGAATAGTTAGTATTGGGCGTATTCTTTGCGTGCCGCATCGATGCGGAGCATGATAAAGAGGAGAATCGTGAAGCCCCACAGTGCCGAGCCGCCATAACTCAGGAATGGCAATGGAATGCCGATTACCGGGCACAATCCCACCACCATCCCGATGTTAATCGAGATGTGGAATATGAAATAGGAGGCGATGCAATAGCAATACACACGCCCGAATGTGGTGTGCTGCCTCTCCGCTATGGTTATTGTGCGCAGAATGAGCGCAAGAAACATGAGCAGAATAAATGCCGAGCCTATGAATCCTTTCTCTTCGCCTATGGTGCAGAAAATGAAGTCGGTGTGCTGCTCCGGAACGTATTTCAACTTGGTTTGCGTGCCGTTGAGAAATCCTTTGCCGATGAAACCGCCCGAACCGATTGCTATTTTGCTCTGGTTTACGTTGTATCCGGCTCCGCGTAGGTCTTCCTCAATGCCGAGTGCCACCTTGATGCGCATCTGCTGGTGTGGCTCAAGCACATTGCTGAACACGTAGTTTACCGAGAACATAAACATTACCGACATCACCGCAAATGAGATTGCAAGCACCATCTTGCGGATGGTTTCGTGAAACATCATCACCAATACATACACGGTTATGGCTCCGAGAATCGTGAAGAAAAAGATGAACCCGTTTAGCTCCACACCACACAGGTCGAGAATCCATGTGATGAGCGACGCCGCAAGAATCCCGATTGTTACGTTGCGTCCGGTCTCGGGTGTGCGGCAAAACTTATAGAGCATGATGTTATACACCAAAGTGATGATTGCCAGCACGGCAAATTCCCCCGAGGGGATGCCGAGTATCATTGTCTCGGTGAATTTGATTGTGAGAATGAAATAGACCACCGCACACAAGGCACCAAACAGCACGAGTCCGCTCATCCCTTCGCGATAGAGCACCAGAATAAGCGAGAAATAGACAAGTGCCGAACCGGTCTCTTTCTGCATGATGATTATGATGATTGGCAAGCCGATTATCAACCCGGCTTTCAAATAGTTCTTGATGCTTTTGTTGAGCACGAAGTTGTAGGCGTTGAAGAGTTTGGCGAGTGCCAACGCCGTCGCCACCTTGGCAAATTCTGCCGGCTGAATGCTTATCGAGCCTATTTCGAGCCACGATTTCGAGCCTTTGATGTCGCGTGCCAGGAATATCGTGGCAATGAGCACGAGTATCATTATGGCGTAGATAAGGTAGGCGTAGGTCTCAAACATTCGCTTGTCGATGAGCAAAATGGCGAATCCGATGACAAACGACAATCCTATCCACACAAATTGCTTTCCCGAATATTCCGAGAAGTCGAACATGCTTGCCTGGTCGAAGTCGTAACTGGCAGCGTAGATGCTCACCGCCCCACACACTACAAGAATGAGGTAGATGATAATGGTTATCCAATCGACCGAGCGAAAAACCGATGATATGTTAGTGTTTCCTGACTCCACTGTAGATTATTGTATTTGCTTGAACCATGCGGTCTTCGACCCATTGCCTGCTTGGGTCGATAGAGCCGTTGAGATATTTTTCCATCATTAAGCCTCCGATAGGCACTCCGTAGGTCGCTCCGAAGCCGGCATTTTCGACATACACGCAGATGGCGATTTTCGGATTGTCCATCGGGGCGAAGCCGATGAATGCCGAGTGGTCGCGTCCGTGCGGGTTTTGTGCCGTTCCGGTTTTGCCACACACTTCCACCCCGGGAAAACTTGCGCCGCGGCATGTACCGCCGGTTACTGCCATGCGCATACCCTCGACAATGTCGGCATAATGCGCCGGCGACACCATTGTCTCTCTTTTCTCGAGAAGGTGGCTCGGGAGGGTATCTCCTTTGATTTCCTTGACAACGTGAGGCGTGATAAAATAGCCTCGGTTGGCTATTGTGGCGGCAAGGTTGGCTATCTGGAGCGGTGTGGCGAGGATTTCGCCCTGTCCGATGGCTATCGAGATGATGGTGTTGGCGCTCCAGCGATTCTCACCATAGATTTTGGTGTAGAACTTGCTGTTGGGGATAAAGCCGCGGCTCTCTCCGGGGAGATCGACTCCGAGTTTGTAGCCATAGCCCATCGACACCATGTAGTTTTTCCACACTTCGAGTGCGTTGAACGGATTGCCGTATTTCGAGCGCTTGTCTATCATCGACTTGAATCCCCAGCAGAAATATGCGTTGCAACTTGTCTGGAGTGCCGGCTTCAAGTTGATAGGGGAGCCGTGGGCGTGGCATCCCACTCGCAATCCTCCCGACACATATCCGTGGAAACACGGAAATGCTGTGCCGAGGTTCACAATCCCTTCTTGAAGGAAAATCAATCCTTGTGTGGGCTTGAATGTCGAGCCGGGCGGATATGCGCCCATCAATGAGCGGTCGAACAGCGGTTTGCGGAAATTGTTCACGAGTTCCCGATAGTTCTTGCCGCGCTGGCGTCCGATGAGCAGTGTGGGGTCGTAGGTGGGGCTTGACACCATTGCGAGAATCTCGCCTGTCGAAGGCTCGATGGCGACGATTGCGCCAATCTTGTTCTGCATGAGTTTCTCGCCATATTCCTGCAGCTCGATATCGAGACTCAGGATTAGGTCTTTGCCCGATTCCGGCTCAACATCGAGTGAACCGTTGTCATATCGCCCCTGGATGCGTCCGTGGGCGTCGCGAATGAGGATTTCCTCACCCTTTACACCGCGCAACACCTTTTCGTAGCTCTTTTCCACACCCAAGTCGCCGGTGTAGTCGCCGGGCTTGTAGTAGTCGTCGTTCTCGATGTCGCGCTTGTTCACCTCGCGGATATTACCGAGCACATTGGCGGCAGCTATGTGGTTGTATTGCCTGATGACGCGTTTCTGGATGAAGAATCCCGGGAAGCGGTAGAGTTTCTCCTGTATCCTGCCGTAATCTTTTGCCGAGAGGTGCGACATAAAGGTTTGCGGGGTGTAGGTGGAATAACTCGGGTTCTTGCGGCTGTCTTTCAAGTCGGCAAGGAGGTTGTCGAATTGTTGACGTGTAATCTGCAGCGTGTTGCAGAAATCGACAGTGTCAAATGCGGTTACATCGCGCGGAATCATCATCACATCGTAAGCCGGCTGGTTAAACACGATGAGTTCGCCGTTTCGGTCGTACATCAAGCCTCGCGACGGGTAGATGGTCTTGCGGAAAAACGCGTTGGTATCGGCGTTTTCCTTGTATTTTGTCTCGCAAATCTGTAATTGGAACAGCCTGATTAGATAGATTAGCACTATCAAAATGATTGCCCCTCCGATAACGTATTTGCGCTTCTCGAGATTATAGTCCTTTCTCATTCCTTGTGCCTATAATACATTCCACACCGAAAATAAGACAGAACGTAACCACCGTGCTGCCGATGATACGCAGGATGAGAAGCCAGGGGTCGAAGAAGGTGAATGCCTGGATGATGAAAATGAGAAGGCAATAGACAAACGACATACTGCTGGCATATTTCAGATATGCCGACATGCCGATGCTGGCAAGCGATGGCTCGGGGAACACCATGTCGTCTTCGCGAGGAAAATAGAGCGACAAAATGGGGCGGCGGAGCACCGAGAGAATGGTGCAAGCCAGGGCGTTCATTCCCTGGGTGTCGCTGAACACATCAACACTCAATCCGGTGAAGAAAGATAGCGCCATTAGCAGATTTATGTTGATGTTGAGCGGCAGCCTCATTATGAAGGTGATAAACACAAACGGCACGGCGATGTTGAAAAGGCAGATGTGGTTGAACAGCACTGCCTGCAACAGCACCATCGCGATAAACAATAGTATGTTTTTAATAATAGTTATGCTCATCGTTGATTGTCTTTCTCTTCGCCTGCTTCGAGCGATTTGATTTCATCTTTGTTCTTGTTCTCAATCACCTTCACTGTGCTCAACTGGGTGAAATCGGAAGTGAGTTTCACCCTGAGCGAGAAGAAGTTCTCGCGGTTTTCGGTCCTGTCGTTGAGTATTGTGCCCACGATAAGCCCCTCGGGGAACACCGCCGAGTATCCGCTTGTTACGATAGTGTCGCCTTTCTGGAAGGTTACATGTCGGGGCAACTCTTCGAGCACCGCCACAGTGGGGTCGATGCCGTCCCACACCAGGCTGCCAAAGAAGTCGCTGTCTTTGAGTTTGCACGACAGCCTGAATTTGGGGTTGAGGAGCGAGATGATTCTTGCCGAATGGCTCCCCACGACATTCACGATTCCCACCACACCGTTTTGGTCAACAACACCCATTTCGGGCTTCACTCCGTCGAGCTCCCCCTTGTTGATTGTGATGTAGTTGAAAGGCTTGCTGATGCTGTTGTTGATTACATGAGCCATGATGATGTTGAAATCGTGTTGCACCGAGTCGGCAATGGCTACGGTGTTGTCGCCATCGATGCGCAGGCGATAGTCGTTGAGTTGCTTTTTCAGGTCGATAACCTCCATCTCGAGATGTGCGTTCCTCACTTGCAAATCCTCGTTGATGTCGCGGAGGTGGAAATAGCCGGTGATGTTGCTCATCCCTCCATACACCCAACTTGCAATTCCATTGGCTGAAGTGAGATAGACATGGTGCTGGTAGGCGTTGTTCTTGAAGAGCAGCACGCAACTAAGCACCACGAACAGCAGGAACACTATCCATGAGATGTATCTTATTATGAAATTGAGAAGATTGCGCACCTTGAGATTCTTGTGTCTTTTAACCTACAACGTGAAGACAATGAATTGAGTGCCAATTCACTGCCTTCACCGTTGTGGTGTGTTGCAGATGTTATCTTATCAAGAAAGAGAAACGACCGATGTTTTTGAGGGCAACACCGGTGCCTTTGGCAACCGAGTGGAGCGGGTCGTCGGCAATCTTGAATTGGATGCCGATTTTGTCGGAGAGACGCTTGTCGAGTCCGCGGAGCAAGGCGCCGCCACCTGCGAGCCAGATGCCGTTCTTCACGATGTCGGCATAGAGTTCCGGCGGGGTCTGTTCGAGAGCGCTAAGCACGGCGGCTTCGATTTTCGAGATGGATTTCTCGATGCAGTGAGAAATTTCTTGATACGAAACTGCCACTTCCATGGGGAGCGCGGTCATTTGGTTAGGACCATGAACCACATAATCCTCGGGCGGATTTTCGAGCTCGGTGAGAGCCGAACCCACATTGATTTTAATCAATTCGGCAGTGCGTTCGCCCACTCTGATGTTGTGAGCGCGGCGCATGTGTTCGAGGATGTCGTCGGTGAGGTCGTCTCCGGCGATACGGATGCTCTTGTTGCACACGATACCACCGAGCGAAATCACGGCGATTTCGGTGCTACCGCCACCGATATCCACAATCATATTCCCTTCCGGGGCTTCAACATCGAGGCCGATACCGAGAGCGGCAGCCATCGGTTCTTGAATCATATACACATCGCGTCCGCCGGCATGTTCGGAGGAGTCGCGCACAGCACGCACTTCCACCTCGGTGCTTCCCGAAGGAATGCACACCACCATGCGCAATGAGGGCACAAACCAATGGTTTTTGCTGCTCACCATCTTAATAAGCCCGCTAATCATGAGCTCGGCAGCCTTAAAGTCGGCAATCACACCATCGCGCAGAGGGCGAACGGTCATGATGTTATCGGGGTTTTTGCCGCGCATTTGCCGTGCTTTTTCTCCTACGGCAATGAGTTTGCCGGTTTTCGATTCGAGAGCCACAACCGAAGGCTCGTCGATAACTATCTTATCGTCGTGGATAATGATAGTATTGGCAGTTCCTAAATCTACTGCTATTTCTTGGGTGAATGAAAACCATCCCATCTTAATTCTCTTTTTAAAAGTTTAGTGTTTAAAGTGTCTGATTCCGGTCATCACCATCGCCATGTCGTGGGCATTGCAGAAATCGACCGATTCGTTATCTCTAACCGACCCGCCGGGTTGGATAACCGCGGTGATGCCGGCATTGTGGGCAATTTCGACGCAGTCGCCAAATGGGAAGAATGCATCCGATGCCATTACTGCGCCATTAAGGTCGAAATTGAATGAGTGAGCCTTCTCGATGGCTTGTTTGAGGGCATCGACGCGCGAAGTTTGTCCTATGCCGCTTGCCACGAGTTGCTTGTTCTTTGCGAGGACGATAGCGTTGCTCTTGCTGTGTTTCACAATCTTGTTGGCAAAAAGCAAGTCGTCGATTTGCTCGGGGGCGACAGCCTTCACAGTGGCTTGTTTCAACTCCTCGGGAGTCTCGATGTGGAGGTCGCGCTCCTGCATGAGCACACCGTTGAGGGTAGTGCGCACCAGTCGTGGAGCCACCTTCGTGCTTTTTTGAACAAGGATTATGCGATTCTTCTTCTGCTTGAGGATTTCGAGCGCGTCGGCAGTGTATGCCGGAGCGATAATCACCTCGAAGAAGATTTTGTTAATCTCTTCGGCTGCCTCTTTATCCACCTCACCGTTGGTGATGAGCACACCGCCAAATGCCGACACGGGGTCGCCGGCGAGAGCGTCTTTCCATGCCTCAACCACAGTGGCGCGGCTTGCGAGACCGCAGGCATTGTTGTGCTTGAGAATAGCGAAAGATGTTTCGGTGAAGTCGTTCATAAGGTTTACAGCCGCGTCGATATCGAGCAGGTTGTTGTAGGAGATTTCTTTGCCGTGCAATTGCGAGAACATCTCGTCGAAATTGCCGAAGAAGAAACCTTTCTGGTGTGGGTTTTCCCCATATCTCATCACTTTTGCACCGTCAACCGCGAGGAGAAGGGCAGAAGTGTCGTCTTTGTCGAAATAATTGAAAATGGTGCTATCGTATTGGCTCGATACAGCAAATGCGGCTTTGGCAAGGGTGCGGCGGTCTTCGAGCGTTGTCGATGCGTCGCCGTTGGCGTGGAGCATGTCGAGGAGCATTGAGTATTGACCCTTCGATGCCACGATTGCCACATCGTTGAAGTTTTTGGCGGCAGCGCGGATAAGCGAGATGCCGCCTATGTCGATTTTCTCGATAATATCTTCCTCGGGAGCACCCGAAGCCACTGTTGCCTCAAAAGGATAGAGGTCAACAATCACCAAATCGATGCTTGGAATTTCATATTGTATTGTTTCGCTTTGGTCGGTGCTGTTGTCGCGACGATTGAGGATGCCGCCAAACACTTTGGGGTGCAAAGTTTTTACACGTCCGCCGAGAATCGACGGATAGCCGGTGAGGTCTTCCACTGCATCGCACTCATAGCCGAGCGATTGGATAAATGCCTGTGTACCACCAGTTGACAAAAATTTCACTCCGTTTGCGTTCAGTAACTCAAGGATTTCATTCAATCCGTCTTTGTGAAACACCGATACCAGTGCTGTCTTAATTTTTCGATTGCAATTCATCTTTATTTCTGCGTATTGTAAATTTTCTTGCAAGACGAGTGGGTTATGTCGGTCGATAATACCACTTTTCCACTCCCGATTATTACTTTCTTTATTTTAAATGCAAAGGTAGCAGTTTTTTTTAGAGGTTGCAATTTTATATCGCATTATTTTTCCCTTGCTTTGAAAAGTTTTTTCAAAAGGGGATAACCGAGCACGATTTGCACTCAATTTGCAAGATTTATTTGCATATCTCGTGAAATATGACTACCTTTGCGCCCGTATTTATTTAACACCAAATTCAAGAAGTATGACTATTGTGTTTGATAGTTCCCGTCTTGCGGAACTTTATTTCAAAGGCAATACTATGTTGGAGGATGGACATAGCGAAAAAGTTGCCGAGAGTTATGTTGATGTTGTTAATGGTTTGAACTTTAGCGAAAGCATTAACAAGTTCAATAGCGACTCAAACATTAGTCTTAATCACATTTCGGATAGCGACACCATCGTATCCTGGATGATTTCGCAATGCAAATGCAATTTGAGAATCCGTCTCGAGCGCACTTGCAGCTTCCCCGAAACGTATGACTGCCACATTGCCGATTTTTCGACAATTTCGTTGTAGTCGCGGACAAAACTTAAGACTGAAAGAAAGGAGCAACCGGCATCAAGGTGTCGATTGCTCTTTTTGATTTCCCGCCCCGCCGCCCCGGGACCTCAAGATGCGCATCTGTTTCGATACGCACTCTATCTTATTACGAGATTTTGTTTAGCAAAGGACAATGCTCGGCATATTTTCAATATCAAGTTTTACTTCCATATCAAGAGCACTGAAAATTCTGCGCAGGGTTGAAAGACGCAGATTGACACCCTTTTCAATACTGCATATTCTTGCTCTTTGAACACCGATGCGTTCTCCAAGTTGCTCCTGAGTGAGGTTTTTTGATTCTCTTGCCTTGCGAATAGCAAGACCAACGAGATAGTCCTCAACTTTTGCATCGTATGCATCACGTTCCGGAGTGCCTTTTTTGCCGAGGGTCAAGTCGAGCGCTTCCTCTTGAGTGTACACTTTCATCTTCTCCATTTCTGTATTCATTTTTGCAGTTTTCAGATTAACTTGCCTTTATTCAGGGATAAAGAAACTATCATAATCTTTGTCAATAATTCGCCAAATACCAGCTTTCCGACCTCCTTCACGAACAATTAGGTTCATGTCGGTGAGACGTTTGATATATTTTCTTATCTGCCTTTCTGATAGACTGAGTTTTGCAGACATCAGGGCAATGGTAGCATGAGGATTCAAAATTATTATCTTGTATATACCTCGCTGGGCTTTTAGGAACTCTTTTCTGTATTTAATTTCCTCTTTTAGGAACTCTTTTTCCTCTTTTAGGAACTCTTTTTCCTCTTTTAGGAACTCTTTTCCCTCTTTGGTGACATCTTTTAGGAACTGTTCATAATTCAGATTCCAAAGAGTAACATGGAACTCTGACGCATTAGAAGAGAACTCCGGTGTGCGATAGTTCGGGAATCGTTCATAGCGTTTGTAGGCATCAATGATTTTCTTCATGCCACTACCTCTTCGCTCCATCAAGTCAAGACGGCTGAAAATGTCGGCAAGCAAAGGGTTGCGACGTTTTGATGGGACAGTGAGAGGGTCAAGCTGTTGTATCAGCCTTCCGTCCATCATTCCACCGGGAGAATAGATTTCAATGCGGTCATCGTACATATCGACATGAACCTCACTGCCTATCTCCATGTAACTCCTATGGATGATGGCGTTGGCAATACTCTCGGTTACTGCCCGTTCAGGATAGTCGGGCAGTTCTTCCCTGTGGTCAGCCTCCTTCCACCACTTCTTGTGAGAATTGTTCCTCACAAACGTTACTGCATCTTGTAACTGTCCTATGACACAGCCCTCGAGTTCCACATCATCAATGGCCTCTCCCAATCCGCTTGTCATGGTAAGACCATTCCATCTTGTGCAGAAGATACGAGCGTGGCGTACAGGAGAGTCGTCTGCCACCAACGCTCCTGCATTAGTCAGTCTTCCGTCCTCACCTATGATACCCCAAGATATAAACTCGCTGTCTTCAAAGGACCGGTTCAGACGTTTGAAATGTATAGATTTCAATCTTGAGAATGCCATATCCTCAAAACGATAGGGGGAAGGAAGTGTATCGAAAGACCGACCAGAGCCTTTTATTACAAGACTGCGCAGTTGTGTACGGTCTGCAACAACAGATTCGTTTCCTATACGGATATAAGCTATTCGTTGTTTGTCGCCGATATAATAGCAAGGTGTCTCATCGCTGGATTGGACATGA
Source organism: Muribaculaceae bacterium (assembly GCA_051878395.1). GTDB lineage: Bacteria > Bacteroidota > Bacteroidia > Bacteroidales > Muribaculaceae > W0P31-042. The sequence continues at coordinate 10,197 of JBJEKB010000068.1, read as the reverse complement.
AGGAGAATCAATTTTGCGCCATCCACCTCTTTATACTCTAAATTGATGTTCGGTACGGGGTCAAGTTTTGTCTTTACATTTTCGCTAATCGTCTCTCCATCCTCTTCTGCATGGGCGAGCCCAACAACAACGTCATCATCGGTTATACCAAAAACCAGCACACCACCCTCACCATTGGCAAAAGCCGATACACTCTTCAGCCAACTCTTCGGGCGTCTCACCTCTACCATTTCCTTTTTGTCATAGGAAGTGGCTTCACCAATAAGTTTTCGTATATCAATGTCCATCTTCAATGTTTCTTTTATCGATATAATTCTGATTCAGTAGCCTGCCAGCATCAATCTTCAAGACTCTGGCTATGCGGAGAAGATTTCTTAAGTCAGGCTGCACAGTGTTGGTGGCCCATTTCGATATGGTTGCCTCATCTTTGCCAAGTTGCTCTGCAAGCCATTTATTCGACTTTTGTTCTTCAGCCAATACTATTTTCAGCCTATTGATAAGTTCTTTAGCCATAAATTCCATTCTTTGGCTGCAAATTTACAAAAATAAATAAAAATTGCTTGTATTAATTCCCCATAAAGTGGCAATTTGTAATAAATAATTGACTATAAAACCAATTATTTACCAAGTATTGCACCTTTTTTGCCAAGGGTCAAGTCGAGCGCTTCCTCTTGAGTGTACACTTTCATCTTCTCCATTTCTGTATTCTATTAATCGCATTCATGTTGGGTAATTATTACATTGCCAAGATGGTATATTGTTTTGCTATAACAAAACAAATCGTGAAAAATATTATCAAAGATGCAATTTTTTTATAGGTTAAATATTTGTACTCCGAAGTTTCGTGCCACAGAGCGCCTCTATGTCAAAATAAATTTGTGCATTGAAAAATAATTCGTAACTTTGCAATCGTGGGAGTTAACCACTGAAAGCAGCCCGCGAAGTTGCAGATCCTCAGCCGGCTTAAAGTCGGCTGTTGTATTTTTTTTGCAGGTTTCAAATTTCATAGCGTGGGCAATATGTCAAGGAGCGATGGTGCAAATATAGTGCGTTGTCGCTCCGTTGTTCTGCATTTTGTTTCAATTCCCGCTTTTTAATCTCACCTTAACATTCATTCGGTCGCTAATGAGCAAAAAAAGAGGCTTGTGAGCCTCTTTTTGTTATGCGAGTGCGAGAATTAAAATCTGCGCTGTGATTACTCTTAAGAACATTGTGAGCGGATACACCGTTGAGTAGGCGACTGCCGGGGCGTCGTTGTTGGCTGTCTTGTTGCCATAGGCGAGTGCCGGCGGGTCGGTGTAGGAGCCCGAGATTAGACCCATGAGGGAGCAGTAGTTGATTTTGTATTTCCATCGCGCGATGCTGCCCACAATGATGAGCGGGAAGAAGGTGATGAGGAAGCCGTAGAGCACCCAAATCAAACCGTTGGCGCTGAACACTGTCTCGGCAAAATGCTCACCCGAGCCGATTCCCACCGATGCAAGGAAGAGGCATATTCCCACTTCGCGAAGCATGAGGCTCGCACTCGATGAGGTGTAGGTTACAAGGTGCATTTTGTATCCGAAACGGCTTATGAGGATAGCCACTACGAGGGGACCGCCTGCAAGACCGAGTTTCATCGGCACCGACATCCCGGGGAATGCAATGGGGAGCGAACCGAGGATGATACCGAGGAATATTCCCACAAAGAGTGTTACCATGTTGGGTTCGTTGAGGCGCTTCATCGAGTTACCGAGTTTCTCGGCAAGGCGATTGATATCATCGATATTGCCCACCACTGTGATGCGGTCGCCCACTTGGAGGGTGAGGTTGGGTGAGGCGAGGAGGTCGATACCGGCACGGTTCACACGGGTGGCATTGAGTTTGTAACCCATGCGCAGACGCATCGAACCGATTTTGCGTCCATTGAACTGGCTGTTGGTAACGAGGATGCGTCGCGACACCACCGGTCCGGAGTTTTGCTCCCATTCCATCTCCTCGATGTGTCCGATTGTCGATTCAAACACCGGCTCATCTTGCGCCGACATCACTATGAGCAGATAGTCGCCATAGTCGATTGTGGTTTCGCTGTTGGGGATTATGATGTCGCCATTGGGCTTCTTAACGCGGGAGATTACATAGTTGCGGTTGATTACGTTATGTATTTCCTTAACCGATTGCCCTGCAATGAGTTTGTTTTCCACCTTGAATGTTACCACGTGTGGCTTCAACTGGCTCTCTTCGTTCTCGTTTTCGATGGCTTTCGACTCATGCTCCACTTTCACTTTGAAGAAGAGTTTTACAAGAATCATGGAGAGGATAATACCGAGCACACCGAGAGGGTAGGCGGCGGCGTAGCCCATCGACATGCCTTGAACTGCCGCTGTTGCGGCTTCGCTATTGTGCTGCACATCGATAAGGGTCTGTTGTGCTGCTGCAAGACCGGGGGTGTTGGTAACGGCTCCGTAGAGAATACCCACAAGGTCGGTGATGCGTATGGTGCCATCGCTGTAGTAGATTATGAGGGTGGCTACGATGTTGAGGGCGATTATGAGCACTGCGAGACCATTGAGCAGCAATCCACCTTTCTTAAACGAGGAGAAGAAGCCGGGGCCCACCTGGAGACCGATTGAGAAGATAAAGAGGATTAGTCCGAATTCTCGCACAAAATGCAGCACGGCAGGATTTACCGACAAGCCGAAGTGCCCGAGCACGATACCCACGAATAACACGAATGTAACACCTAAGGAAACCCCAAAGAGTTTCATCTTTCCTAATCTCACACCGAGGGCGATTGCGAAGGCGTAAATCAAAACGATATGCGCCACTGAATTGCTGTCGGTGAGTAGAGAAACTATCCAATCCATAGATTGTAAATTATAAACCTAAAAACATATATTACTGAATTCGGGTGCAAAGGTAGTGATTTTTTGCCGCATTAGCAAATATCGGGGCGTGATAGTTGACTACATAATAAAAAGGGATGCGCTTCAAGCAATGAGCGCACCCCCGGGTTGTAAAATCAATCTAAAAAAATGATTATTCAAATTCGATAAGAGGTTCGTTGGTTCCGATAACCTGGTCGCACTTCACAAGGATGCGTTTGATTTTTACATCCTTTTCGGCGCAGATGTCGTTTTCCATCTTCATTGCCTCATAAACGAGGAGTTTTTCGCCTTTCTTGACAACGTCGCCCGGTTTCACACTGATTTCAACCACTTTACCGCCCATAGGCGCTTTGAGTGTCGGTCCGGTGATAGGTTCGTTGTCGGTGGGCTCTTCAACTTTCTCAGCCTCGGGTGCTTGAGCCGGTGCGGTGGCGGCATATTCCGCTTCACGCAGTTTGCGCAAGAAGCCGTTGGCAACGTTGGGGAGCAACTCGATGAGGAGGTATTCCTCGTCGTCTTTGGCGAGTTTCACGCCACCAAATTCGGGGAGAACGGGGTTCTCGGGTTTCTTGTAGGAAGAAACATCGTAGGGGTGTTCGGTAGCGTCGCCGGTGATTTGCTCGCGGAATTTAGGATCTACAGGCACCGGAGTGGTTCCGTATTCGCCTTTCACCAATGCCACAAACTGGTTGTTGGTGTTGGTGTAGTCGGGATTGCCGTTGCGACGGTCGAGGGCGAGCGAAACAGCCTGGCTGCCCACAATTTGGCTGGTAGGAGTTACGAGCGGAACAAGACCGGCGTCTTTGCGCACCTTAGGAATCAAGCGCATAGAGTCTTCGAGGAGGTCGTCGGCTTTGAGCGCCTTGAGTTGAGCCACCATGTTGGAGTACATTCCACCGGGCACCTCGGCATTCTTGACAATCTCGTTGGGTTTCGGGAAATTGAAGTAGTCTTCGATTGCGTGGCAAGCGTCGAGCAATTCTGCCTCGTTGTTGGCTTTGGCAGCTGCGATTGCTTTGTCGAAGAGAGCGTCGATATTGGCGGGGAGAGTGTCTTTGAGCGGGTCGAAGTCGATGGGGAAGGAGTCTTTCTTGAGGTCGAAAGCGGCAAGTTGCTTGCGCACATCCTTGAGGAGAGTGCGGATTTTGCCCACAGCTTCCATGTTCACTTCAACTTCTACACCGAGTTTCTTGGCAAAGATATACACGAGTTCGATAGCCGGAGCTGCCGAGCCACCGCCAAAATACCATATATTAGTGTCGAGGATATCCACACCGTGAAGAATTGCCATGAGAGCCGAAGCAAGACCGTAGCCGGGAGTACAGTGAGTGTGGAAGTCGATGGGCACATTCACAGCGGCTTTGAGTTTGGGCATCAATGAAGCCACGCGGGCAGGGTTGATAAGACCCGCCATGTCCTTGATGGTGATGATTTTTGCACCGAGGCTTTCATAACCTTTGGCTTTGTCAACGAAATATTCGTCGGTGAAGATTTTCTTAACGGCTACCGGTTCCGATTTCTTGCCGAAAAGGCGAGCGAAGAAGCCTTTAGGCGCTTCGGCGGGAGCCTCTTCTTTGGGATCGACGGTGTAGCAAACAGCACCATCGGCAATACCGCCAAATTTGTTGATCATTGCGATGGAGTCTTTCACGTTGTTCAAGTCGTTCAACGCGTCGAATACACGCATCACATTGAGCCCGTTTTTGAAGGCTTTTTCATAGAATCCTTCAAGCACACTATTAGGGTAGGGCACATAGCCAAACAAGTTGCGTCCGCGAGAGAGCGCAGTGAGCAGCGAGATGTCGCCAATCACCTTGTTTACCGAGCGGAGACGGTCCCACGGAGATTCGTTGAGGTAGCGCATCACAGAGTCGGGCACTGCACCGCCCCACACTTCCATTGCGTAGAATCCGGCATCCTTGTAGAATGGTAGCAATGTGTCGATACATTGTTGATTCAATCGAGTTGCAAATAGCGATTGTTGTCCATCGCGAAGGGTTAAATCCCTGATTTTCAGTTTACGATTCATAAGTATTCTATTTTTGTTGAATATTTGATTTCAGTTGTTTTAAATCTTCAATTACAAAATTATATTATAAAATCATAAAAATGAAATTTTTATCAATATTTTTTTTCAAAGCCTCCACTTTCTGTTTCATATATGAAACAAATGGGTAAGATTATGAATGCTTAACAAAGTTAAAAATTATTCATTTGTATGTTAATTTTACTCTATTTATAGACATTAATTCGATAATTTTTCTACTTTTGCAACGCAAATAGTCTTAGTCCTACCATGTCTTATAACATTAGAACCATGATATGGCTCATTACCATTTGTTTATAGATTAGATTGTATTCTACCATATAAATTTTATACTTATTTTATGTTCTGGATTTTCAAAAAATCTAAAAGAAAACTGTTTTTTACAACCGATGTTCATTCGCATCTTGTTCCGGGGGTTGATGATGGCTCCGGTTCTATCAGCGAATCTATTTCTCTTATGGGTAGTCTTAATGATATGGGTGTTGACCATTTCATTATTACTCCGCATGTAACCGCCCGCCGTTTCGAGAACGATGCCACCACCATTGCCGAGCCGTTGGCAAAGTTGCGCAGTGCTGTTGCCGAGAGTGGAATGTGTGTCGAGATTGACCAATCTGCCGAATATCGTATCGATGATTTCTATGAGGAGAAGGTGTTGAAGCCGCGCAATTTCATGCCTATGCCCAATCACCACATCTTGCTTGAGAGCAACTGGCAGCAGGAGCCTCTCAATCTCGATGGCATTGTGTATGACACCTCCACTTGCGGTTACCAAGTGATTTTTGCCCACCCCGAGCGTTACTGCTATCTCAACGAGAGATATGAGCGCTACGAGCATCTCCACAATCGCAACCTCATGTTTCAGGTGAATTTGCTCTCTTTCTCGGGTTTCTATGGCAGAACCGCCAAGGACACTGCATTTTGGCTTCTCGAAAGAGGTATGGTGGATTTTGTTGGCACCGATATTCACAATCACAAGTTCTTGCGTGCAATTGAGGCTTTCATGAAGTCGAGCGATTACAAGCGAGTGCTCAAACTGCTTGATAGAAGCGACATCAAAAACGACACCGCCTTTCTGTAGCGGTGTCGGTGTGTGGTTATAAAGACCGGTATCACTTTTTTATAGGGGTGAATCCCATCTCGGCTGCCTTGGCGAGCATATACTCGTAGGCAGGCTCGCGCTCGTTGGCTATTTCACCATCGAGAATGGCATTCTTTATCGCTTCCTTTATCAGTCCCACTTCGCGGCACGGCTCTATGCCGAAGATTTCCATAATCTCGTCGCCATGGATTGGCGGCTGGAAGCAGCGGAGACGGTCTTTTTCCTCGAGTTCCTCCATTTTTTTGCGCACAAGGGCAAAATTGGCGAGCAGGCGGCGCACTTTCTCCGGATTTTTGGATGTGATGTCGCATTCGCACAGAATCATCAGGTCGTCGATGTCGTCGCCGGCATCGAAAAGCACGCGGCGCACTGCCGAGTCGGTAACCACATCTTCCACGAGGGCTATCGGCCGCATGTGCATTCCCACGAGTTTCTGCACATATTTCATCTTGTCGTTGAGCGGCATTTTCATCTTTTTGAAGATGCGTGGAATCATCTTCTCGCCCACGAAGTTGTGGTTGTGGAAGGTCCACCCGAGTTTCTCGTCATATTTTTTTGTAACCGGCTTGCCGATGTCGTGGAGCAGAGCCGCCCAGCGGAGCCACACATTGTCGCTCTTTTGTGCCACACTGTCGAGCACCTGCAGGGTGTGCATGAAATTGTCTTTGTGCCCTCGTCCGTTCACCGTCTCCACCCCCTTGAGGGCTGCAAGTTCGGGGAAAATGAGCTCGAGCAGTCCGCATTTGTCGAGCAGGACGAAACCGATAGAGGGCTTTGGCGAATTCATAATCTTGAACAACTCATCGATGATGCGCTCCTTGGAGATGATGTCGATTCGCTTGCGGTTGCGGGCAATGGCATCGAATGTCTCGGGGAGGATGTCGAAATTGAGCTGGGTGGCAAACCTCACGGCGCGCATCATGCGCAGCGGGTCGTCGCTGAATGTGATGTCGGGGTCGAGAGGGGTGCGGATGATTCGGTTGTTGAGGTCGTCGATGCCGCCGAATGGGTCGATAAGTGTTCCAAATCTGTCGGCATTTAGCGAAATCGCCATTGCGTTGATGGTGAAATCGCGCCTGCATTGGTCGTCGTCGAGGGTGCCATCCTCAACGATGGGCTTGCGGCTATCGTGGCTGTACGACTCCTTGCGAGCGCCCACAAATTCGAGTTCGAGTGCTCCCACTTTCACCTGGGCGGTTCCGAAATTGCGAAACACGCTCAGCGATGAGGGCTTCATCCGCTCGGCGACAGCCTCGGCAATCTCGATGCCGCTCCCCACCGAAACGAAATCGATATCTTTCGATGGGCGGTCGAGGAAAATATCACGCACATATCCGCCCACCACATAGCACTCGCGGTGCATGGAGTCGGCGATACTCCCCACCTTGCGGAACACCGGGTGCTCGAGGCGGGATGCTATGGCTTTGCTGATGTCGTCGCGTTGTATCATAAGTGTCAAAATAGTTCGGATATTGGCTCGGGGAAGTTGGTGAGACATTCGAGGTGGGTTTCGCGCACCACATAGGTGTTTTCGATGCCTACGGCCCCCACTTCGGGGATTACAAACTTCGGCTCGATGGCTATCACGTTGTTGTATTGCAAGAGGTCTTTACTGCGGGGTGCGAGCACCGGCATTTCGTTCACCTCGATGCCTACGCCGTGTCCCACGAATCCCGCTTTCTGGGCGTGCCCCATGAAATAATCGTCGAGATGGGCCGCCACTGCCATCTCCATCGCTTTTTCGTAGAGGTCGGCGGCACGGCTTCCGGCGTGGAAGTTACCGGCAAGGGTGTGGCATATATCGATTGAAAGTTGGTGAGCCTGCTTTGCGAGGTCTGAGATTTCTCCGCAGCGGAAAGTGCGTGTCATGTCGGTCATATAGCCATTGAAATTGCCGCACATATCCACCATCACCGAATTTCCGCGCTTGATGAGGGTGCCGTTGCTCCCCACAGGAAGCGACGTTGAGAGACCGGCGCCACCCATGGCGAAATCGTATGGGGTGGGGCAGTCGGCATTCTCGCCCACGAGCAAGTTGCCCATGAAAATCTCCATCGACCTTCCGCTGATGCGGAATTGCCCGAGGGAGCCTTCGAGACGCAGGATGCGCTCAATCTCGATTTGCAATTCGATGTCGCTCATCCCCTCGCGATACACCTTGTTGATGCGGTTATAAGATTCGGAATGGCGGATGCCGCATTTGCGCAGCTGCTCCACCTCGAAATCGGTCTTCACCGCGCGTGCGGCACGCATGATTGCCGAGCCATCGACAATTTCGCTTCCGGGAAATGCCGCGGCATAGCGTTTCACCTCGTTATAGGGGGTAGTGTCGAGTTCCACTGCAAGACGAGCCGGCATGGCGATGCCCTTCTTGCCGAGTTCGTCGACAATGTTTTCAACTTTGCGGATATACACCGTGTTATCGCCTTTAAGCCCCACCGGACGGCGCACAAAAAACAGTTCCTCGCCATCGGCGGTGATATATGTGAATCCGCTGAACACACGCGACGATGTGTAGAACAAATTTGCATTGTCGCAGATGAGAATTGCGTCAATACCTTTCGATTTCAGGGAATCGGCTATTTTGTTACGACGCAGGTCGATTTCCGATTTAAAAGTTGATGGATACATAATTATATGGCTTTATTTTTCCTTTATGTTCATAAAATAATCGACAATGGCACCGAACGAATCAAACGACATGTCCGGGTTGCTGCACGAGCCAAAACCGTAGGCGGCAAAGGCAAACGGCACTCCGGCGCGGTGTGCCTCATCGCAGTCGCCCTGTGTGTCGCCGATGTATAGCGGATGGGCTATCCCGTTGCGCTCCACAAGAGCCTTGATATTCTCGGCTTTCTGCCATCCCGTTTCTCCAAACGTGAGCGAATCGGTGAAGCAGTCGGTGAGATTGTTGAAACGCATGAAACTCTTCAACCCTCCCGCGCCGCAGTTGCTCACCATGAACAGTCGGTAGCGAGAGGCGAGGCGCCTGATGCCATCCACCATTCCGGGGTAAGGGATACCACCCATCACCGGAAGCATCTCATCTTCCACGCCATCCACCACGCGGCAAAACTCCGTCGGGTCGAGGGTACATTCGCTTAGAATGGCATTGAAAATTTTGTCAATAGAAAGCCCCATATATTGGTGGAGCTGTTCCGGAGTGATATGAAAATCGGGCACACCCATTCGTCGTGCCGTTTCATTCCACTCCTCGGCGTAGGTTGCTGTAGCGTCCCACAGCGTGCCATCCATGTCGAAAATCAGAGCGTCAAAAAAGTCGTTATCCATAAAAAGTGTCATTGGGAGCACAAAGATAGTGCAAACGAGAGGAAAATCAAAATAAAAACGCAGTTTTTGATTATGGAGGAGTGGAGGAGAGGAAGAGGAAGGCGCAGTGTGCCGCTACCGATGACAGCACCCCGAAGCGGGTGCTCCTGATCATAACGACCGGGCACTTACGAAGTTGTGCCCGGATCAGCACTACTAATAATATGCGTGCCAAAGGTACGCCCCAAGAAGCATAGCGGCGGTGTGGCTGCACTTGGAGTGGCTCGCTGACGCAGCGCATAGTGGATATAATCGGAGATCTCGGAGCACTCCGAGCACTCGGGATTGCTCGCTGACGTTCGCGACATGGGCGGTGTAGCGGCGTCCGCTGATTGACGAGTGGCTCTCTCTGACTCTCGCCTCAATATCGGTGTGGCAACGTGGCTACCGATTAGCGCAGCGCAGAGTCCGCCACTCCGCCGACGGCGGAGACGATGACCAGAGGCGGACATTTCCGCCACCCCGGAGGTGGTGGCAGCTGTGCGTAGCCGGGTATTTCGCCGACCTGGATGTCGGCGACATGCCCGGAGCGCGAGATGCACATATATAATAGCCACCCCGGAGGCGGTGGCAGGCTGTCCGCTACCGATGACTCAGGTGGTGTGGATAATGGAAATTGGGCTTGCGTGGTGCGGCGGCTCGTCGGCAAGGGTATTCAAGGTGCGTGTGCTCCGATGGCGGAGCGGTGATGGGCGCTGCGTAAGCAGCGCAGCTTATGGCTGCCATCTGCCTGCCCGGGGAGGTCCGCCGACCTGTGCCGGGCTGCTACTTGCCTGGTGGGGCGTTGCTGTCGTGTGGCGCGGACGCTTCGCTGCGCGCTGCGCATTGCTTTAGCATTGCTTGGATTTCTT
>JBJEKB010000067.1:0-22322 GCA_051878395.1 Muribaculaceae bacterium | reverse complement strand
ATGAATAACATCATCTTACCGACCAAGCACCTCCATCCGCCCGGCTTTGATGTGTAAACCGGCAATAGACTGCCCATCAAACCGATTCTCACCTCATTGTTCGGAATATCAAGCGTGTAGCAGCGGATATCCCGATCGTAATCCTTTATGGTGAGATAACCGCTCTGATATAGCAATGGAATGAGACTTGTAAATCTCTCTGCCGGAGCATCAAAGCTGGAAGACCATACGCTCTGCGGACCAAGTTCAGATGGTAGTACCTCAAACTTGCTCATCATATCAATGAGGTAGGTTGGTGCCCCACTCCCAAACCAGAAATTATCCAGTTTTTTGCGACCGAGAACATTAAGCAGGCAAAAAGGATTGAAAATATCGGGCGAGGGCCAAGTAAAGTGGTAACCGTTATACCGATATTCCAGTTCTTTAACTATTTCATCATGAGTTTTGCCTTCCTTTTCAGCCAACGCGTCGATATGCTCTGCAAATTGCTCAACCAATTCCTCTTTTGTGAAACCGCAAATTGCGGCATACTCAGGAAGCATGTTAACATTTGCGATGTTGTTCAAATCGCTGAAAATACTAAACTCTAAATACTTTGTGATGCCTGTGAGAAACACAAATCGGAGGTATTGGTCGCAAGCCTTGAGCGGTGCATAGAAATTACGCATCACGAGGAGCCGTTTCGGAAGATTTTCCTCGTGTTCTACATCGAGCAAAGGCGCATCGTATTCATCAATAAGAACAACTACTCTCTTGCCTGTTTGCTCGTAGGTTGCCCTAATCAAAGCAATTAAACGGTTATTTATCCCAATTGCCGGGTCGATAGTAATTCCATATTTTTTCTCATAGTCAGCAAGAGAGTGACCGAGATAGCGCTTCAGCCCATCGACATCCATATACTTGCCGCAACTCATATCGAAATGTAGCACCGGATATTGTGTCCATTCGGTCTCCAGTTTCTCGATTTTCAATCCCTTAAACAAGTCGTTGCGACCTTCGAAATAACTTTTGAGTGTGGATACCAGAAGCGATTTCCCAAACCGACGTGGACGACTCAGAAAGACACACTTGTAGCCACTGTGTGTCAACTCATACACCATGTCAGTTTTATCGACATAGAGATAGTCCATCGATATCAATTTCTCGAATGTCTGTATCCCTATCGGGCATCTTTTCAACTTCCTTGCTTCCATAACTCGCTATTTTCGCTAAATTACTGCAAATATACAACATTAGCGAGCAAAATCAAAGCAATTCACAAAGAATTTGTTGCTCTCCGATTAATGAAGAGCTGAGACGCCTACGAGAATCAATGCTTGACAAAACGGAATGTTGCATTAGGAGTGTGAAGGATGTACACACCCGGAGCGAGCGATGCCACATCCATTGAATTATCGCCTTCAACAAGATGCTCAGTGGCAAGACACGCACCCGAAAGGGAATATACCGACACATCGACAGGCTCGACACAGGAGACATGCAAGCAATCGGTAGCCACGGTGTTGAGGAGCAACACAGAAGAATTGGCGAAATTATCATCGACCCCATCGGCATCGACATGGAGGTCTTCAGCTCCCGAAACCTCGGTTGAGCTCTCACCTATTGGTCCGAGCACCTGATTGAGTCCGGTTGCGACCTTAACGAAATCGATGCCCGAGAGATTGGCTGGAGAGCCATCGGACTTCACAGCCCATTCAATCTTAATACCCGAACGCTCGTCGGTATTGGGATGGTTGTCGGCATACCCGTAATCGAAGGCATTGAGGTAATAAATTCCATCTGAATAGGTGTAGTTTGGCGGAAGCATAGTGCAACGATAAGAGATTGTCTCATCATTCAGCCACTGTGGGAAATAGGGCTGAGTGTGGAATGTGTTGCGAGATACCTTCCCGGATGTGCCGTCGGAAGCACTCCAACGGATATCCTCGCTCGAAGAAGCGGGTCGATAGTAAGTGATGTCGAGATTATGTTTGCAAGCAGCGTTGTTATATTCGCTGCCGGCGATTTCATACCAAGTGTCATCCGGGACGCCATTGCCATTTTCATCTTTCATCACATAAATCACACCCGGCTCGCTGGTATTCACCATCGCATTGCCCCACACGCGGAAATCGTATTGTCCCGGGACATTGACAATGGTGTGGTCGAAGCCAAACACCACATATCCACCAAGTGCGCCGAGGGTAATCAACCCCTTGTTGTCGGCGAGTATCGCCTCTTCAGCCTTGGACAAGATGGTTGAAGCATTATCGCCCGACTCATATTCCGGCATAGTGTTGACAAACTGACCGGGTGCCGGAAGATACTCATACACCTTATTAATGTAGGGGGTGGCAGCCGAGAGCGAAAGAGAGAAAAATGCCAAAGCGGATAAAAACAGATTTACTTTCATATTTCAAATGGTATTAATAAGATATGTCGCCGGTAAAAACTATGTGAGCGGGGATGTCGCCGGTGCGAACACTCCAGAGGCATACCCCCTGAGGCGAGAAGCAATAGAGGGTGCCGGGTGTAACATAGTTTTTAGCGTCGGAAACAAATATTTCTTTTGTTAGAGGATTAACATTCACGGAATAAGGACGAGAGAAGCGCTCGTTGGTGCCATCGGTTATAAACATATCCGACACCTTGGCACACTTTTCGATGTCGAAAAGCGCAAACGAGGTTGTGGTTTCCTGCGTGATATTGCTGTAGGCATTGCTGACGATGTATAGCGAGTCGCCGCACAGGGTCATCTGCCCCACAGGGATGTCGTAGGCGGCCTCGAGACGCTCTTTGCGCAAATCGTAACAGAAAAGACGCGACTGCACCTTCGCATAGTCGCCACGCGATGAAATCCAAAGGCGACCGCGTGTGTCAGCGATGACATTCTCGAGATTTATGTCGATAACCTCGCGTTTCACCTCGGTGAACGAAGCCAAGTCGATTACCGAGATGGTATTTTCGTAGTTTGGAACCATATAACCGCCCGAGTTAGCCACATAAATCCTGTTATCGGCAATGGCAATACCATCGGGCTGGTAGCCTACGAGGCATTTATCCACAATCTGCATGGTAGCGGTGTCGATTTTTGCGACATATCCGCGCTGCTTATATTCCGGGTCGATAACAATCGGTCCGGCATAGGAAGTAACGTAGGCATATCCATCCTTGAACGCGATACGGCGGCAATTCGCAATCTCAATCTGCCCGATGCGAGTGGCATCCGAGGCACGCATCACCTCCACCTTGTTGGAAGCGTTGATTACGGCATAAAGTCGCGAGCCATAGATGGCGATATCGTTCCCCACATCGCCAAGTTCCTTGGGCACCGAGGGGTTGGCGGCGCCGTAGATATTGCGGGTATATACCCCCGAAGCATAATCGTAATAGTCGAGGGTGCACTTGTTCATGCCCATATTCCCCTCGTTAAGGAGATAGAAGCCTGTGACGGCAGAATAGGTAGGTTCAGCCACCTGGACATGCTCGGGGATGAAAATCACATCGTCGTGGCGGCACGAAACGCCACCAAACAGAGTGAGGAGAATTAACAATATGTTGAAAACGCACTGTTTCATCGGGTTAGAAATCAAATTTTACTATTGCTTTGTAGTTGCGCCCCGGCATCGGATAGTTGCGAATCACATCGTAGTGCTGGTCGAGGAGGTTGTTCACCTCGAGAGTAAGGCGAAGTGCGCATCGGTTGAGCCGGAACGAATATGATGCGGCAAGGTCGTGGGTGTACCACGGTTGCTCATAATTTGCCGGGATATTGGCAGATGAGTGATAACGCTCGCCCACATAGATAAAACTATAGTCAATCTCGACATTGCGCCATAGCGCCGAGGCTGCAACAGAGCCGCTATGCCGAGGGATATACGGAATCATCCCCTTATAGGAGCCACCATCGCCACAATCCGAGGGGTCGGTGTAGTCGAGCGCACGCTGATAGGTGTAAGTGAGGCGGGTGCGGAGCGAGATGTCGGCAGGGAGCGTCATTACGGCATTGGCAGCCACATCGACACCGCGTATTTTCACCTTGCCTATATTCATCATCATCCAGCGATACTGCCCGTTGCCTTTGGGCACGGCGATGATTTTGTCGGTTATCAGGTTGTAATATCCGTCTATCGACACACCGAGCGAACGGAGGAACGATGATTCAAACTCGCGGTCGTATTGGGCGCCGATATTGTATTGGGTGGCATATTCCGGACGCAGATTGGCATTTCCGATGTCGGTATAATACAGGTCGTTGAATGTGGGCATTCGGAAGATGCGCTTGTAAAATGCGCGGAGGAAAAACAACTCGCTGCTCACAGGCTGATAGGAAACAAACACCGCCGGAGTGAAATAATGGCGATTGTTGGTTTGCTGCCCGGCGGCGTTCACAGTGCGGTCGCTCACAAAAGTGCCAAGAACACTCGCCTGCGCCTTGAATCCATTCCATTGGAAAGCGGTGGCAAAAGCGGTGAGGAGAGTGTGCCGCGTAGGCTCGGAAAAATTCACGAGGTCGGCATCGAGGGTGTTCCACTGGTAATCGACAGCGATATTCGCCTCCCATCCGGGGAGAATCTTAAAGCGGTTGGCGGCAGCGAGATATAACTCGTTCTGCCAAAAGCGATTGTCGATATACATCAGGGTGGTGTCGGGATTGTTGTAGTGCATATAGTCGCGAGCATACTTTACCTTCACCTGCAGCGAATACACGCTGCTGAAATCCTTTTGGAACAGACCTTGTGTGAAGAAATTGGTGTCCCACTGGCGTTGAGAATTTTTCCACACATTATTCACGATGGCACCCGGAATACCGCGCTCGGAATTGTAGAAATAAGCCTTCCACTGCCAACGACCATTGTCGATTCTGCCAAACAGAGCAGCCTCGGCTCGGAGAGCGTTGATGTCGCCGTTGCGGCGTGTGGCAGTCGTGTCCCACGCCACCGTACCATCGCTGAACATCTTGCGATAGCGGAACTTGTATCGCCCTGTGGCATAGGTGTATTCGGCATTAACCGACATCGAAACCCGGTCGTTGAATCGGTGCTCCCACAAAAGCGACGGATTCACCACACCAAACGAGCCGGTGCGGAAAATGGCACGGAAATTATCGCGCTTGCCGACAGCAAACTGCGGTGTTCGGGTGTAGATATACACAGTCCCGGCACTTCCAAAATCGCGTGCCGGCTGGAAAATGTCGCTTTTCTGCCCGTTATATAGTTCGATGCGGTCGATATTATCGAGCGAATATTTGCCCAGGTCGATTTGTCCGTTTTGCGCATTGCCGAGTTGAATCCCATCGTAGAACACGCCCAGGTGGTTGGTGCCCATAGAGCGGACATCGATGGTCTTCACGCCGCCCACACCGCCGTAGTCCTTGATTTGCACACCGGCAAAATAGCGGATAGCATCGGCAACAGAGTGGACATTCAGCGCCTCAAGAGCCTTTCCGCCAAGTTTTTGCGCCGGAATCACAGTGGAATACGGCACACGGGCAGCCACAACCTTCACCTCCGAAAGTTGGAGCACCGAATCGAGAGCCGCATCATCGACATCGGTCTGCGCCGCCGCAACGAGCGGCAACGCAGCAAAAAACGGCAAAATTTTACGAAGCAGTGAAGCCATATCCTAAAGTGTTAAACATTAATCGCTTAAGGATATAAGAAACAGAGGAAATAAGGGAGAAAAGCCCGGAATCGAGGGCGATGATGAAACTTGTTTCCCGCTCTATATCACGAAAGCAATGAAAACACATCAAAGGCAGGTCTTCTGACTCATGGCACGCAGTTTCGCCCTTCCCATTCACTCATTGGAACAGTGGATAACCGATTGAAACAGCGCATAATGCCATTCACAGCAGCGGATTCTGTCCGGGATTTTCACCCGATTCCCTTTTCACCGAAAGGCACCTTTGAGTTATTTCGTTGCAAAGATACACAAAACTCCCCTGCCCGCCAAACATTTAGAGAGTAAAAATTTCCACCGCGGCGTTTTTGGGGAACAGATTATGCCCTGCGGGACATTTTGTGTTTTATAGGGCCAATAGGGCGAATAGGCTTTTACTATTTTCAAAGATAGCGTGCGGCGGGGTGGATGCAGGAAGGGCTGGCTCACGAGGAGTCAGCCCTGGTTGCTTTTTGGGGGCACGGGTGCCTTGCGGTTACTGGAGGATGTAGAGGGCGCGGGCGGGGAGGCGCATCTCGCGGGCGATTGTTACCTTTTCGCCGGAGAGGATGTCGGTGAGTGTGGTGCCCTCGGGCATGATTTCGCGATAGATTGTGGCGTCGATGGTGTTTTCGCTATCGGTGCCGTTCATCATCACTACTACTCGTTTGCCGTTGTAGCTGCGCTCATAGACATACACGCCGTTTTCGGGCATGAAATGCTTGAGTGAGCCTTTTGAGATGACTTCGTTGCCGCGACGCCAGTTGGCAAGACGGCTGATGAAGTTCCATGCTTCGCGCTGCATGTCGGTGCGGCCGGCATCAACGAATGCGTTGACTTTGTCGCCGGGGAATCCACCGGGCATGTCGCGACGCACAAAGCCGTCGCTACCCTCTTTGCTGCCGTGCATGAGGAGTTCGTCGCCATAATACATCTGCGGAATGCCGCGTGTGGTGAGCATAAATGCGAATGCTTGTTTCCACCAGCCGAGATTTTCGGGCATTTCGAGAAGGAATCGGTCGCTATCGTGGTTGTCGAGCATGGTGAGAACGTGCTGCGGGTCTTCGTAAAGATAATCGAGGGCGAGGCGGTCGTAGATGGCGTTAAGTCCGGTGAGGCGGGTGCTTTGTGTCTTGAAGGCATCGCGAGCGAGCATCATAGTGGGGAAATCCATCACTGTGGGGAGGTTGGAGTCGATTCCGGTGGTGTTCAGGCGGCTACCTTTCTGCCAGAATGCGGTGCCGGCAGCTTCGCCATACCAACATTCGCCCACGATGTTGTAGTCGGGGTATTCGTTTAGCACTGCGGCGAGCCATTTGCTCATTCCTTCGGGGTCGGCATAAGGGTGGGTGTCCATGCGGATGCCGTCGATTCCGGCATATTCAATCCACCAGATTGACGACTGGGTGAGATAGCGGAGCAAGTGGGGATTGCGCTGGTTGAGGTCGGGCATAGCGGGGACAAACCAGCCGTTGGTAGTGCGGTCGTAGTCGTAGTCGCTGCGATATGGGTCGTTGGCGGTTGAGAGGCGGAAGTTGGTGAGCACCGAGCCGTCGGTGTGGTTGTACCAATCTTTCGAGGGCATGTCGGTCATCCACTTGTGGCATACGCCCGAGTGGTTGAAAATCATATCCATAACCACCTTCAAGCCACGCTTATGCGCCTCGGCAATCATGTTGCAATAATCGTCGTTGGTGCCGAAGCGGGGGTCGATTTTGTAGTAGTTGGTGGTGGCATAACCGTGGTAGGAGCCGCCCGGCATATCGTTTTCGAGCACCGGGGTGAGCCAGATAGCCGTTACGCCGAGGGAGTCGATATATCCGAGATGCTTTGTAATACCCTCGATGTCACCGCCATGGCGTCCGTTGGGGTCCTCGCGGTCGGATTTCACAGGGTGGTTGAGGGTGGCGACATCGTCGTTGGCGGTGTTGCCGTTGGCAAATCGGTCGGGCATAAGGAGATAGAGGAGGTCGGCGCTCGAGAAGGGGGTGTATTGCTTTGCGCCGCGCGCCCGAAGTTCGTATTCGATACGGGTTTTCTTCTTGCCGTTTACCAGAGTGATTGGGAACTTGCCCGGCACGGCGTCGCTATCGATATTGAGGTAGAGCAACAGATAATTAGGGCTGTCGAGGCGCACCACGCTATCGAGGCGCACACCTTCGCGATTGATTTCGGGCATCGCATCGCGCACACCTTCGCCGTTGAGCATCACTTGCACGGTTTTGTCTTTCATTCCTGTCCACCAGAAAGCGGGTTCAGCGACAGGAGCATTTTTGGCACAGATAGGAAGTGCGAGAGCACAGGTCAATGCCGATAAAAGGATTTTACGAATCATAGAGGTATAGAATTTATTGGTTAGTTATTCTTTGTGCAAAGATAGCGAAATTTCCACACAAATACTTCGATAGTATTGCATTATCGAACAAATTTTGTTAAAAATGTTTCGCCAGATGGAAACTTATTACTATTTTTGAACTCAGCTTCAAGAGAAATAAGTAGATACAGAATAAGTGATTATGGCAAAGATTAATATGACATCACTCGATGTGCTGACCGACGAAGTGTTCGGCAAGAAAGGTACTCCCAAGCGTGAAGCAATGGAGAAACAGTTAAAAGAGGAGGTAAACGCCTATTACGTTGGGGAGACAATCCGCAAGATGCGACAGGCACAGAACCTCACCCAAGAAGAACTGGGAGAGCGCGTGGGAGTGCAGAAAGCGCAAATATCACGATTGGAAAAAGGAAGGAGTGTAATTACCCTACCTACAATGAGCCGCATATTTCAGGCTCTCGGAGTTACTTCCGCCACACTCGATTTGGGCATTGGCGGCAAGGTTGCATTGTGGTAATACATAGACTTTGAAATTGGAAAGAATCGGGGAGCTGGAGAGGGTATATATAATATTAATATAGGTGTGAACTTTGTGGGGAGGGTTGTTGTTTGATAGGAAGAGGCGAGAAAATGAGCGGGTCCGGGAGGGCATTTGAGGGGGTTTTGGAAGAAATGGACAATTTTTTTGAAAAATCTATTAGCAAAATATTTGTAGATTTGATAAATCTTGTCTATTTTTGCAAAATTAAAACAGTTTTATAATAACCGAAGTAATGTCAAAAAGGCTCTAAGTAAGAATGCTTTGCTGCAATTATCGGTAAACCAATTATTTATGAGTCGGTTTTGATTTGCTGAAATTATAAATTAAAACAAAATAAATAACATTTTTAATTCAAATCTTTTAAGAGATGAAAAAACATTTAATCAAAGGACTTCTCGTTCTGGCTATCATTTTGGTCGGAATGGGTACTTTTAGTTCATGCAAAGACACAAACGAGGATGTATGGGCTGAAGTTAAAGGAGATCAAAAGGCTCTTAAGGAGCAATTCGATCAGAAGGTCGCTGACTTAAACGCACAGATTGAGACCTTGCGTCAGGCTCAAGAGGCTTGCAAGCAAGCTTGCGAGTTGAAGTTGCAACAACTCAATCAAGCGATTCTTGACCTTCAACAAGTAATGCAGCGCGACTACGCAACAAAAGAGGAGTTGAACGCTGCCAAGAACGCTTTACAGCAACAAATCACTCAATTGGCAACAGATTATGCCAACTTGAAGCAAGACCATGATGCTTTGGCAGCAACTGTAACATCACTTAGTAACACCGTTACAATTCTTAGTGGCAAAATTGACACTCTCGATGGTAAAATCGTTACTATCGACGGTCGTGTAACCACTCTCGAAGGTCTCGTTCAAGCTCTTGACTTTATCGCTCGCGATGCTCAAAACAAGGCTCAACAAGCTCTCGACGACTTGGTACTTGTACACCAAGAGCTCGCCAACAAAGTTGACAAAGACGAGTACACCACTACTATCAACAACATTAACAACACAATCAACAACCTCACCACCACTATCAACAATCTAATCGAAGGACTTCGTCCCGACATTCAGAAAGGCGTTGACGCTTGGAACTGGATTGAGGCTAACAAGGGTCGTATCGACGCACTCGAAGGCGCTATCACTCGCATCGATGGCGAACTCGCCGCTCTCGGCTTGAAAGACGCTCAACTCGAGGCTGCCATCAACGAAGTTAAGACCGACTTGCAAGGCAAAATCGATACTATCAACACCCAGATTGGCGAATTGGAAACCAAATTGTCAACTTTGGAAGGTCAAGTATCGACACTTGAAACCAACTACAACACACTCAACGCTGCCCTCACAGCTCTCACCACTCGTGTAGAAGCAAACGAGCAAGGTATCATCAACCTTACAACTCTCGTTAACGCTCTCACCGGCCGTGTAGATGCTCTCGAAGGCAATGTAACAGACCTCCAGACTCGCGTTTCCGCTCTCGAAGCCGCTCTCGCAGGTCTTGCAACTAAAGACGAGGTTAACGCACTTGCTACTCGCGTTGCAACTCTCGAAAATGGTCTCACCGACCTCACAAATCGTGTTGCAGCAAACGAAGCCGCTATCGCCGACCTCCAGGCTGCTGTAAACAACCTCCTCGGTCTTGCCGACCGCTTGAACAAACTCGTTACCGGCATCATCGTACAAGCCGCTACCAACCCGGTTATCGGCTACCTCAACTTGCCTATCGATGTTCGCACCAATATGCTCATGTGCTATCACGGCTATTCAGAGACTACATTTGAATTCCCGTCAAACAGCAGTGTAGCAGAATACAACAACGAGGCTGTTCTCACAGCACAAGACATCGCCAACCTCGCATTGGCAAGCAACTTCACTACCCTCAAAGTTGAAGCAGGCGACTGCCTCGTGGACAATGTAGGTTTGGAAGAAGGTCGTGCATACGCAGGTAAAGTATATGTAACAATCAACCCGAGCAACGTAGATTTCACAGGTGTTGAACTCCCAATCGTTAACTCACAAGATGGCGAATGTGGCATCAAGCTCACCGGTCTCAAGAAATCAAACAAACTTCTCACATTTGGAGTCAGCCGTGCTGGAGAAAACGGCTTCTATGAAGCAGACGCTTACATCGTGCCAGCCGACATCACTTCAACCAAGTTTATGTTTGAAGACGGCATCAAGACAGCGTTCAAGAACGCTTTCACCGACCGCAAACA
This sequence comes from Muribaculaceae bacterium, assembly GCA_051878395.1. Lineage (GTDB taxonomy): Bacteria > Bacteroidota > Bacteroidia > Bacteroidales > Muribaculaceae > W0P31-042. Next base: position 11,598 of record JBJEKB010000067.1, on the reverse strand, counting down.
AAGCGACTTCGTAGCCCTTCTCAAGGTGCTTATCAGCCAATTCAACGGCGTACTTCCCGCATACGGACTTAAAGCCGCATGGAGCGCACCCGATGGCGCAGGCAACATCAAAGACTATGCAGTATTCTCGGAATACAACTTGGCTGCCACAACATTCAAGCCATTGTCTTACAAATTCTTCGCAGGTCAATCAATCGACCGCAATTTGCCTATCATCACTCCAATCTCCGACTTGACATTCGACCTCAGCCGCTTCACATTCGATATCGATGCTCCGAAGATTCACATCGATGGCATTGATCTTGTATTTAGTCTCAGCAAAATCGACATTGACTACAGTGGTACAATCCAAGTTAAGATTAGCACTCCTCAATTCGATGCTTCAGGCAACTTCATCGGTTATGTAGATGTAATTTACAATGTAACTGACGACTCACTCGATGCATTCATTCAATGTATTGAAGAAGCCTTCAACAACAAGAAAGACGCTTGGGAAGAAAGCATCAAATTAGCATTCCGCCAAGCAATGGAAAAACTCCAGAGCCAAATCAACGATGAGGTTAAGAAAGCATTCGACGATGTAGCAGGTCAAATCAACGACCAAATCAAGGATATGATTAACGATGCTATTGATGATATCAAAGACAAAGTTAAACCCCTCGACAACTTGATTGACGTTTACAACCGTGCAGCCAACCGCATCAACGGCATGCTCAAGAATCCTAACCACTATCTTCAAGTGATGATGGTTTACAAAGCAGCCGACGGCGAATATCGTCAGATGAGTAACTCAAAGGCAATGCCTTCACCATTCATCCTCAATGGCGGTAACGCAATCAACCTCTTCCTCACAAGTTATACAGGCGAAATCGTAGCTCCTGCATATCAGAAGTTCGTTGGTGTAACCAATGTATGGAACGAAGCAGGTGAAGACGCAAGCACCGATGCAACTTGTAAGCAACTTATGATTGAAGCCAACGAAAGCACCTTGTTCGATGAGCCAATCCCGGGCAAGACAACACGCGTGCCAATGAAGGTAAGCAAAGCCGGCTACACTTATGAAGTAGTATATGCAGGTCTCGACTACCTCGGCTACACTTCAACTCGTAAGTTCTATCTTAAGGTTAAATAAGCCTTGCTATAGGAAAGAAATTATTTAACTATTAAACCGACAACGACAATGAAATTAAGTAGAATAATATTAACTTCAGCCTTTGCACTGAGCACTCTCTTCATGAGTGCTCAGACGAAGACTCAAGAAGTTACAGAAGAGGTCTTTAATCCGCACTGGTACTTGCAGGCACAAATCGGTGTGCAAGAAACACTTGGAGAGACCAGTTTCGGGAAGTTGATTTCGCCCAACGGTCAATTGGCATTAGGCTATCAATTCAACCCATATATCGGCACACGCCTCGTGTTGAACGCATGGCAAAGCAAAGGTGCTTTTGAATTCAAAGGCAACCGCAATGTGTGGAAATACAACTATGTAGCCCCCACATTGAATGTAACAGCCGACCTCACCAATATCCTCGGCGGCTATAAGCCCAACCGCGTGGTATCAGTAGGCATCTTCGCCGGTATCGGTGCCAACATCGGTTTCAGCAACGACGAAGCACTCGAAGTTAAGAACATGCTCGCAAGCAACGGCATCGATGCACTCGGTCTCTACTGGGACGGTACAAAAGCACGTTTCCTCGGTCAAATGGGTGCAAACATCGATTTCAAGGTGAGCAAAAGAGTTAGCCTCGGCATCGAATTGCAAGCCAACGTGCTCCCCGACAGTTACAACTCGAAAGAAGCAAAGAATGCCGACTGGTATTTCAATGCACTCGCAGGCGTGAAGATTGCTCTTGGCAAAACTACTAAGAAGGTTACCAAGACAGTTGAAATCCCTGTTATCTATGAGACAAAGACTGTTCACGACACCGTAATTGTTGAACGCGTCGTAGAAAAGACAGTGGAAGTGGCTCCGCAACCCAAGAAAGAGCCTCTCCGCCGCGACATCTTCTTCACAATCGCCAAGACACAAATTTCGAAAGCCGAAATGACAAAGGTTGAAGAAGTTGCCAACTACCTCAAAGCAAACCCGGATGCCAAAGTTGTCATCACAGGTTATGCCGACAAGGGTACAGGTTCAGTTGCAATCAACATGCGTCTCTCTAAACAACGTGCACAAAAAGTTGCCGATGTCTTGACATCGAAATATGGCATCGCAGCAAGCCGCATCACAGTTAAGAGCATGGACGAATCGTTTGAGCAACCCTACAACGACCCGGTTCAAAACCGTGTAGCAATCTGCATCGCAGAATAATGAGTTAACGCACATGTGGGCGTTACCCCAACAATAGTATTTTCACCTGCCCGACCATCGCAAAATGCCTTGGTCGGGCAGATTATTGATTTTTAGCTTATTAACATGAGAATTTTTACCCTATTGATTTCAGCGTTATTGGTCTCGGCAACCGCCGTTGCACAACTCGCGGGTGATGGATATTACCGCGTTCAGAACTATATGACCAAGCGCTATGTGTATGTTCTTGATGACAAAGGCTCACTCAATATGAGCACATCGTCGGCCGATATGAATGCGATTCAGTTGTGGCTCGGATTCGACAAAGCGTCGAGCGACCCCGCAACAGTATGTTACATCAAAAAAGTAGATACTAAATACGACATCGAATGTCAAGGCACAGGAATTTACAAAATACTCGACACATACGTGGGAATACGTGCCACCAATAGCTCGACAGCGCCAAACACCTATCTCGCCTACGGCTCGAAAGAAGGGATTACAAAATACCTCAGCGACGGCGAGCATGTTCTCGACGCAGAGCGCGGCAGCATGAGCGACACCGGCGACGGTCAGTGGCGCTACTGGTACATCCTCCCCATATCCTCATCGAGCAGCGACTCCTATTTCGGTGTTAAACCGGTAATTTCATTAGGAGGAAAATACTACACAAGTTATTACACATCATTCCCCTACTCTTTCGCTTCGTCGGGAATGAAAGCAATGTATATCAGCAAGGTAGCCTACGGCATGGCAGTGCTGAAAGAGGTTACAGGCACCGTCCCTGCCGGCACACCGGTATTCCTCGAGTGCTCATCTTCGACCCCTGCCGGCAACAAGCTCAACATCGGAGGCTCGGCAACCGCAATTAGCGGCAACGTGCTCAAAGGTGTGTATTTCGACAACCCCATGAAGACGCACTACAACCGCGTGGCTTACAACCCGGCTACAATGCGTCTTCTCGGTGTTACAAAAGAGGGAAAAATCGGTTTCATCACCTCCGACATCGATTTCGTTCCGGCAAACAATGCCTATCTTCCAGTCGAGGCAGGTTCGCCCGAAGAAATCAAGATTGTAACCGAGGCGGAATTTAATGAATATGAGAAAAACCTTCCCACATCCATTACATTGTCGCCCGAGACAATTGTTTTCACCGAAGGTGAAACAGCGACAATCACAGCCACCGTGCTTCCCGCTACCGCCGATGCCACACTCACCTGGAAGAGCGGCAATACAAATGTCGTAACAGTGAATAATGGTGTAGCAACCGCTGTAGCCCCCGGCTACGCAACCATCTTTGCCACCACGGTAAACGGGTTGCAAGGCGCAACAGGCGTGCGTGTGCTCGCCAAGCCGGTGCTTGCCACATCGCTCACTTTCGACATCACCACCAAAGAGGTCGAAGCAGGCGAATCGTTCACAATCACAGCCACAGTGAAGCCCGACGACACCACCAACAAGACACTCACTTGGAGCAGCAGCAACACCACCGTTGCCACAGTGGATGCCAACGGCAAGGTAATCACCCTCACTCCCGGCACAGTGCAGATTAAAGCGACAACCACCGACGGCAGCAACATCTCGGCAACTTGCAACGTAACCGTGAAGGAGAAAACAGTGCTTGCCACATCGCTCACACTCGACGCTACAAGCAAAGAGGTGATGGTAGATGATACATTCACCCTCACAGCCACCGTCAGCCCCGCAAACACCACCAACAAAGCGCTCACTTGGAGCAGCAACAACAGCATCGTGGCTTCGGTAGATGCCAACGGCAATGTTACAGCCAAGGCTATCGGCACAGCGACAATCACAGCGGCAACCACCGACGGCAGCAACCTCTCGGCATCGTGCACCGTTACTGTTACACGCAAAGTGGTGCGCGTTACATCGGTAACATTCGACATCACCTCAAAAGAGGTTGAAGTGGGCGAATCGTTCACTATCACAGCCACCGTGAAACCCGACGACGCAGCCAACAAAGCACTTACCTGGAGCAGCAGCAATTCGGGCGTCGCCATCGTAAATCAGAGCGGAAAAGTAACAGCACTCACCGCCGGAACAGTGCAAATCTCGGCAGTAACCTCCGATGGCAGCAACATCAAGGCAACTTGCGATGTAACCGTGAAGGCTAAACCGGTGCCTGCGACATCGCTCACCTTCGACATCACCTCCAAAGAGGTCGAGGCAGGCGATTCGTTCACAATCACAGCCACCATCAAGCCGACAAACGCCACCAACAAGGTGCTCTCCTGGAGCAGCAGCAACGACGCTGTAGCCACAGTTGATGCCAACGGCAAGGTAACCACCATCACCGAAGGCAATGCCGAAATCAAAGCGGTAACCACCGACGGCACTAACCTCTCTGCCACCTGCGCCGTTACCGTGAAGCCGCGCATTGTGCTCGCCACTTCAATCACCCTCAACAAGACAGAAGCAGGGGTGGAATATCCTTCGGAATTCACTCTCATCGCCACAGTGAAGCCCGATAACACTACCAACAAGACAGTGAAATGGAGCAGTAGCAACGAGGCAATAGCCACCGTTGACAACAACGGCAATGTGAAAGTGAAGGCAGCCGGCAAAGTGTATATCTATGCCGAGACCACCGACGGCAGCAACCTCAAAGCGACATGCGAAGTGAATGCTGCATCGGGCGTCGAAATGGTGTTTGCCAATACCAACTCGCCGGTAGAAGTATTCTCGCTGCAAGGCGTGCTCATTACAAAAGCGGCAACGAAAGAAGACCTTCGCCGTCTCACCCCCGGAATCTACATTGTGGGCGGAATCAAAGTGATAATCACAAGCAACGAAAAGTAACCCATCCCCACACTTGATATCAAATGACTGTCTAACAAGTTTAGGCAGTCATTTTTTTGCGCCATGCCAAAGGCAAATATAGACCGCGGAAACACCCCGAAAGCGAGGCTAAGACGCCGGAATGCCCCACCACGCTACACAAGCATCGGCACCCCCAACCATCTCCGTCTGACCAGTCAGACGTGTCAGACAGAACCACCCTATCACACCACAGCGAATCCAACCACGCCATAGAATCTTGGTTGCAAAGATAATATGGGAAAGTGCGCCAAATTTGGTTAAAAAGCCGGATTTGGCGCAAAATGCATCAAAAACGCGTTTTTTGGTTGTAATTTTGCGGGTGGAATGAAAAAAGCACCGCCTCGCGGGTGGAGGCAGTGCTTTTAGAAGTTCAATATCGGGGAGAAGTTCTTTATCGGAGATTAATATGGGATGCGGGAATCGCGACCGGTGCGTTCTTCCCACAGCATGGCATAGACGCTGATGGTCTCGAAATAGTTCTTGTCCCAGGAATAGTTGCTTGCGTTGGCAAATCCGCGCTCTATCATGGAAAGAGTATCCTCGGGATTGTCGTAAAGGAAATTGAGAGCCTCCACAACGCCCTCGGGACTCTTATTGTCAAGGCAAATGCCACCATCGCCCATCACTTCGGGGATGCAAGAGTCGTTGAAAGCGATAACCGGACAACCGGCTTTCTGCGCCTCGATTATCGGCAAGCCGAAGCCCTCGTATTTCGATGGATACACAAGCGCCAAGGCGTTATTGTATAATTCATTGAGACTTCGAGTCTCCACAATACCGGTTTTCAGATAGGATGAATGACCGAGTCGGGAATCGAGAAGAGCACGTTCTCCCTTTGTGAGGCTGCCACCACCGGTGAGCACCAGGGGCAATCCGGCTTGAGCGCACGCTTCAACCACAAGTTCAAAATTCTTGTAGTGTGGGTAGCGTGCTCCTACGTAGAGCACATATTGGTGATGTCCGAATGGGATAGGGAAATAATTCTTGCCACCGTTTAATTTCTTGAAAGCAGGGTCAACACCATTGTGGACAACTGTGATTTTCGACTCGTCAATCTCGGGGAGATAGTACAACAAGTCCTTTTTGGTGTTCTCCGAGACGCAGATAATGGCGTCGCTATTGCGTATTGCGCTCCATTTCTGGGTTTTATGCACTATCTTTCGGGGTTCTCTCACATATTTCTCATAGATAAAATCGTGAACCGTGGTTACATTGAAAGATTTTGAGTTTCTGTCGGTCCGATAATAGGTAGAATGGAAAATGTAAGGCGATGTGATTTGTGAATTGCAGAAATTAATGTAGCGCTTCAACATAAGCCCTGTGGATGAAAGCAATTTCACATAATTTTTCGGGTTGATGGCAAACGTCTCGCGAATCACATTGTTTGTGGCGTCGTCATACTCCAAAAATCTCACATACAAGCGCTTATCTCTGGTCATCCTCTTAATGAGGTTCTTCCAGAGAATAGAAATGCCTCCCGAACGCTGCAAGGAGAAAATAATGTTGTCTATAACACAACTAATCATTAGGTTTTAATTTTTACACTCCGCAATTATGCCAAGTTGTTTTAGATTTATTTAAAATGGGCTAACTTTTAGACAATTTAGTACTAAATAAGCATAATTTGAGCCGCAAATGGGACTCGAACCCATGACCTTTTCGTTACGAATGAAATGCTCTACCAACTGAGCTATGGCGGCTGGTCGATTTTCTCTGCAAAGATAACACTAATTAATTCAAATCCATAGGATTTTTTGAAAAAATTTTAATTTTTCCTCTTTAATTTTACCCAATTGTGATAATACTTGACAAAAATAGCAGGGCAATTATTGCCGAAGCCGGAAAATAGGTGTAAATTTGTAGTATGAGTAGTAATGTAAGAGATACGGCAAGGAAGATACGGCAATCGCTCCTGGGGAAGTACCCCGCCGGCGAGGCAGACGCCATGACAGCCATCATCTTTGAGAAGGTGATGAACTATTCGCGCGTGGATATGATAATGCGCGAGGAGAGCGAGATGCCGGAATGTGCCTCGGCACGAATCGACGATGCCGTGGCGCGCCTGCTGCGCGACGAGCCGATACAGCACATCTTCGGCGAGGCGCGTTTCGCCGGGCACACATTCAAAGTTACGCCCGACACCCTCATTCCGCGCCCCGAGACCGAGCAACTTGTGGATATGATTGCGGGGGAGAACACCGCACCCGACTTGCGCGTGCTCGACATCGGCACCGGGAGCGGATGCATAGCCATATCGCTCGCCATTGCGATGAAATGGCCGCAAGTGAGCGCAATCGACATCTCCCCTGCCGCCCTCGCCGTGGCGCGCGACAACGCCAAGGCGCTGCGTGCTCGGGTGCAGTTCTCTCAAGCCGACATTCTCACCGCCGTGCCCGAAAAAGAATCGCTCGACATCATCGTGAGCAACCCTCCCTATATCGATGAGCAGGAAAAACAGGCAATGGACACCAATGTGCTCGACTACGAGCCTGCCACCGCGCTTTTCGTGCCCGACGACAATCCCCTACTCTTCTACCGAGCCATTCAACGCTATGCCATGACGGCATTGAAGCCGGGCGGAAGGCTCTACTTCGAGATAAACCCGCGCCACGCCGCCGAGATGAAAGAGATGCTCGCACAAGAGGGCTGGCGCGACATCGACTGCCTGCGCGACTTCTACGGCAAGGAACGATTCACATCATGCACCAAACCCACAGAGCCATGAAGAAACAACGCACCCCCGAAAGCGCCTACATCGAGGCTGCATCGCTTTGCGTGCGCGGCGAGCAGTGCAGCAGCGACATCCTCAACCGCCTCCTCAAGTGGGAAATCGGCAAAGAAGATGCCCTCGCCATCGTGGCGAAACTCGAAAAGGAGCGGTTTATCGACAACCGCCGCTTTGCCGGAGCCTTCGCCCGCGACAAAGCCCACTTCCAGGCGTGGGGAAAGGGGAAAATACGCTACCACCTGCGCATGAAAGGAATTGAGCAGCAGATTATAGACGAGGCACTCGAATCGATCGACACCGCGCGCTACGACGACGGTATGCGGCAGGCAATCCTCGCCAAAGCACGCTCGATGGCTTCGCGCGAACCGTTGAAGGCGCGTGCCTCGCTCTACCGCTTCGCCGCCTCGCGCGGCTACGACTTCGAAAAAGCGAAGGCAATCATAAACCAATGCCTAAATTGCGACGATGAAATGGAGTGATATAACCACATCGATAGCCGACCTGTTCATGCCGCGCCACTGCGCCGTGTGTGGCAGGGTGCTCAGCTACGGCGAGGAACACATCTGCGTGGAATGTCTCACCGATGTGCCGCTCACCCGCCTGCACCGTGTAAAATTCAACACCGTGGAGCAACTTTTCGCCGGCAAAGTGCCTGTGGAGCGTGCCTCGGGCATATTTTACTACTCGAAAAACAGCCCCTACGACAACATCCTCTACGACACCAAATATCACAACATCCCCGACCTGGCACGCTATGTGGCACAGACATTCTCGCTCGAACTCGCCGACGACGGCTTCTTCGAGGGGATCGACGCCATCGTGCCCATCCCGCTACACCGCCTCAAGCACGCCGCGCGCGGCTACAACCAGAGCGAATATGTGGCTCGAGGATTCTCCCACACCGCCGGCATCCCGGTGCTCAACGCCATAGTCGCCACCCGCGAACACTCCACCCAGACACGCAAAGGAGCCTACGAGCGCTGGCAGAACACGCGCGACATTTTCGCCCTCGCCCCCGGAGCCGCCGAAGCCATCGAGGGGAAACACATCCTCGTGGTTGACGACGTGATAACCACCGGAGCCACCATCGAAAGCGCAATCAGCACCATGCTCCCGGTGTCCGGCACCCGCTTCTCGGTCCTCACCCTCGCAGTAGCCCACCACTGGTAAAAAAAAATAGCCGGGGATGGGTCCTCGGCTATGGGGTTGTTTTCACTATGGTTATTTTGCGGATAGGGCTTCGTGCATGCTCATCGCGGCTCGGCGGCCGTCGCCCATGGCGAGGATTACGGTGGCACCGCCACGCACGATGTCGCCTCCGGCATAGAGGTCGGGGAGCGAGGATTGCATAGTGTCGTCATTTACCACAATGGTGTTGCGGCGGCTGATTTCAAGTCCGTTGATAGAGGTGGGGACAAGCGGATTGGGCGACACACCCACGCTCACAATCACCAGGTCAACAGGGATTTCCTCGATTGCGCCTTCGATGGGCACCGGGGAGCGTCGTCCCGAAGCGTCGGGTTCGCCAAGCGCCATTTTTTGCACTCGCATCGCCTTTACCCTGCCGTTTTCGTCGGCGAGGTATTCCACAGGGTTGTGGAGGGTGAGAAATTCGACACCTTCTTCCTTGGCGTGCTTCACTTCCTCGGCACGGGCAGGCATTTCGTCCTCGCCGCGGCGATAGACAATCATTGCGCGGTGTGCGCCCATGCGACGCGCAGTGCGCACCGAGTCCATGGCGGTGTTTCCGCCACCAATCACGGCTACGTTCTCGCCGAGGAGCACCGGAGTGTCGAATCCTTCACGACCTGCACCCATGAGGTTGATGCGTGTGAGATATTCGTTGCTGCTCATCACGCCGATTAGGTTTTCGCCGGGGATGTTCATAAATCGGGGCAATCCGGCACCCGAAGCCACGAAAATTCCATCGAACCCCATGTCGTGGAGATCGTCATAGGTGAGAGTCTTGCCGATTACGCAATCTTTGACAAATTCCACACCGAGAGCGCGCAAGCCGTCGATTTCGACATCGACAATCTCGTTGGGGAGGCGGAATTCGGGAATACCGTATTTGAGTACGCCGCCAATCTCGTGGAGCGCTTCAAACACTGTAACGGCATAACCGCGCTTCGCCATGTCGCCGGCAAAGGAAAGTCCGGCAGGGCCGCTACCCACCACAGCCACTTTCTTGCCGTTGGGTTGCGGCTTCTCCACAGCGGCATCGGCGGCATGGTTGCGAGCATAGTCGGCGGCAAAACGCTCGAGATAGCCGATAGCGACAGCCTCGTGTTTCATCTTCAAGTGGATGCAGCGGCTCTCGCACTGTTTCTCCTGCGGACACACGCGACCGCACACAGCAGGGAGCGCCGAAGTGAGTTTGAGCACGCGGGCAGCCTCGAGAAACTCTCCTCGCTCGATGTTTTTGATAAACGAAGGGATGTTGATATTCACCGGACAGCCGGTTACGCATTGCGGATTAGGGCAGTCGAGGCAACGCGATGCCTCGAGCAGAGCCTGTTCCTCGGTGAGACCCTGATTCACCTCCTCAAGGCGGTGGGCAACACGGTATTCGCCGGAAAGTTCATTCATTTTCACACGAGCGATAGCAGAACGCTCTTTTGGCGATTTGGACTTGCGGAGTTCTTCGCGCCAAGCCGCATCGCGGCTTACATCGGGGGTGTTATTCTGTTTCATTTCTTATTATATGCTTTCATGCGTGTCATCATCTCATCAAAATCCACCTTGTGGGCATCGAATTCCGGACCATCGACACACACAAACTTGGTAACACCGTCGATGGTGATACGGCAGGCGCCACACATGCCGGTGCCATCCACCATGAGCGGATTGAGCGAACACATAGTTTTAATATTATATTTCTTGGTGAGGAGTGCGACAAACTTCATCATGATTGTGGGACCGATAGTAACCACCATATCGACAGGTTCGCGATTGATAATCTCCTCAACTCCGGCGGTAACGAGACCCTTCTTTCCGTATGAGCCATCGTCGGTCATAATCACCACCTCGTCGCTCGAAGCGCGAATCTCATCTTCGAGGATAATAAGTTCCTTGGTGCGACCGGCGAGAACGCTCACCACCTTGTTTCCGGCAGCCTTCATAGCCTTGACAATCGGCAACAATGGAGCGACACCCACACCGCCACCGCAGCACACAACGGTGCCAACTTTCTCGATATGAGTGGCTTGTCCGAGAGGACCCACGACATCGCAAAGAGAGTCACCGGGATTCAGGGCACAGATTTTATTAGTAGATTCGCCCACCGCCTGCACCACGAGAGTAATGGTCCCTGCAGCGACATCGGCATCGGCGATAGTGAGCGGAATGCGCTCGCCATGCTCGCAAGCGCGCACAATCACAAAGTGCCCGGCGCGACGCGACTTGGCAATGAGCGGAGCCTCAACAACGAGTTTCACCACCTTTTCGGAAAAATATTCCTTACTTACAATTTTATTCATAATTAATGATATTTTCTCAATAAAGTAGCAAAGTTACATCAAAAAGATGACAGAATCAAAGAAAAAGCTCAAAAATCTTCACAAACCTTGCACGACGGGCATCGACAAGCGGATGATGCCGTTGCAGAATCGCACAGCGGGGGTGCAAAGCAAAAAATGTCCGAAATTTACAAGGTATTTGGTCGATTTGTCGCTATCTTTGCAACGTAAATCACGCTTCAGCTTAATGACAATCATCTCGACAATATCAGTTCTTATAT
>JBJEKB010000066.1:0-4750 GCA_051878395.1 Muribaculaceae bacterium | reverse complement strand
GATGTTTGCTCTCTCGTCTGACGTACCACTGCACTTGATTTTTAAGGTGTTGCCGTTTTCTTCCGCTCTGTGTCCTTAACTGCGAAATTGGAGTCATATTTGATGCATTTTTCGTTAAGTAGTGCTTCTAAAGCACGATAGTGAATTTCCATTACAAAGTTAGCGATTTATCTACGCTCGAAAATGGTGTAACAAGCAGCCTCGACAAATCTTCCTTTTTTTAGTCGTACCTATAAAAATGTGTATTGTCGGGATAACCTTTTTAGCGTGTTTGTGATTATTTCATTGCTTTGCAAGCGCTATTAGTGAAAAAGCAATAAAATTGCTCATCTTTTTATATGTTTTTGGTTGAAATTTCGATATATTTTTGTAATTTTGTAAATTGAATGGATTACGGCGTAGAAATGCTTGCTGCGTTTCTGAGAGAGTCGTAACCGCCGATTATGAACACTAAATTCTAATTATGTTGGACGAAGATCGTATTTTAAAAATCGATATCGAAAAAGAAATGAAGTCGGCATATATCGACTATTCAATGTCGGTGATTGTGTCGCGTGCTCTTCCCGATGTGAGGGATGGTTTCAAACCGGTGCATCGTCGTGTGCTATACGGTATGGAAAAACTTGGAAATTTCTCAAATGCCCCTCACAAGAAGTCTGCCCGTATTGTCGGTGATGTGCTTGGTAAGTATCACCCTCACGGCGACTCATCGGTTTATTTTGCCATGATTCGTATGGCTCAAGACTGGTCGTTGCGTTATCCTCTTATCGATGGGCAGGGTAATATGGGTTCTATCGATGGTGATAGCCCTGCCGCAATGCGTTACACCGAGGCTCGACTCGGGAAAATGGGTGAGGAGATGATGCAAGACATCGATGAAGACACAGTTGACTTCATTCCAAACTTTGACAATACGCTTGTTGAACCTACCGTTTTGCCTACTCGTTTCCCAAACTTGCTTGTTAATGGTAGTTCGGGTATTGCTGTGGGTATGGCGACAAATATGCCACCTCACAATCTCACAGAGGCAATTAATGCTTCGGTTGCATTGCTCGAGAATCCCGATTTGGAAGTGAGCGATTTGATGCACTATATCAAAGCCCCGGATTTCCCCACAGGTGGTATTATCTATGGCTATAGCGGTGTGAAAGACGCTTTCGAGACCGGGCGCGGCAGAATTGTGATTCGTGCCAAAGCCGAAATCGAGAATATCGACAATCACGAGGCAATTGTGATTACCGAAATCCCATATAATGTGGTGAAATCGGAAATGGTGAAATCTATTGCCGACCTTGTTGATGAGAAAAAAATTGATGGTATTTCTGATATTCGCGACTTGAGCCATTGCGATGGAATCAAGGTGGTTATCGACATCAAGAAAGACGCCAATGCCAATGTGGTGCTGAACAAATTGTACAAGATGACACAGTTGCAAAGTTCGTTCAGTGTCAATAATATTGCGTTGGTTAATGGTCGCCCCGAGATACTCAATCTTAAGCAATTGATACATCATTTCATCGAGTTCCGCCACGATGTCGTGATTCGTCGCACTCGTTTCTTGCTCAAGAAGGCTGAGGCTCGTGCGCATATCGTTCAAGGCTTGATAATCGCTTCCAACAACATCGACGAAGTGGTTCAAATTATTAAGGAGTCGCCAAGCATTGCCGAAGCCAAGAGCAGATTGATGGCTCGATTCGACCTCGACGACCTCCAGGCACAGGCAATTGTCGATATGAAACTCGGTCAACTCACCGGTCTTGCTCAAGACAAATTGCACGCCGAATATGACAGTTTGATGGAGAATATCAATTATCTCAACACCATCCTCAATAATCCCGAGGTGTGCAACAATGTGATTCGTGAGGAATTGATAGCAGTAAGAGATAAATATGGCGATGAGCGTCGCACAGAGATTGAATACAGCGATGAAGAATTCAACGCAGAAGATTTCTATGCCGACGACGAGATGATTATCACAATTTCGCACCTCGGCTACATCAAGCGCACACCACTTGCCGACTTCCGCGCTCAAAATCGCGGCGGTGTGGGTGCCAAAGGCAGCAACACGCGCGAGGAAGATTTTATCGAGTATATCTATCCCGCCTCGATGCACAATTACATGTTGTTCTTCACTCAGAAGGGGCGTTGTTTCTGGCTCAAAGTGTATGAAATCCCCGAAGGAACAAAGAGTTCCAAGGGTCGCGCCATCCAGAATATGCTCAATATCGACAGCGATGACAAGGTGAACGCATTTATCCGTGTCAAGAAGCTCGATGATCCCGAATTCATCAATAGCCACTACCTCGTGTTTGCCACCAAGAAAGGTATCATCAAGAAAACCATACTTGAAGCATATTCTCGTCCGCGTGTAAATGGCGTGAATGCCATCGTAATTCGTGAGGACGATAAGGTTATCGATGTATGCCTAACCGATGGAAAGAACGAGATAATTCTCGCAAATCGCAATGGTCGTGCCATTAGGTTCAACGAAAACACTGTTCGTTGCATGGGACGTGTTTCAACCGGTGTGCGCGGTATGCAACTCGATGATGAAAACGACGAGGTTGTAGGTATGATTGCACTTCCCGAAGATACCCAAAACAGTATCATGGTAGTTTCGGAGCAAGGATTTGGCAAGCGTTCCAACCTTGATGACTACCGAATCACAAACCGTGGCGGAAAGGGTGTCAAGACAATCAACATTACTGAGAAAACAGGTAAACTCATAGCAATCAAGTCGGTTAACGACGATAACGACCTTGTTATCATAAACAAATCGGGCATCACATTGCGCCTCAAATTGAAAAATGTGCGCATCATGGGTCGCGCTACTCAAGGTGTTACATTGATCAATCTCGAAAAGCGTAACGATGAAATTGCTTCGCTGTGCAAAGTTATGAGCGAGGAGGAAGTTGAGGAAATCCAAGATGCCGAAGATGTCGAAGTCGAGGCGCCGGAGGCTTCCGAAGACAATCTCCCGGAACAATCCGAAACAGAAAATAATGACAACAATCAAGAATAACTTATTAAATTTAAATTAACGATATGAAAAAATTAGGATTATTATTAGTCGGTACACTTTTGCTTTCAGGCAATGCTTTTGCCCAAAAAAGTGTAGTTGACGCAGTTAACAAAGAGATTGGTGGTTATCAACCCAATTTTGCTTCTGCTCGTGAAAAAATCAAACCGGCGTTCACCAATCCCGAAACAAAGGATGATGCACGCACCTGGTTTGTAGCCGGTAAGACTGAATTCGGCGCTTATGACAACCTCCTTGGCAAACTTCAATTGCGTCAAGAAGTGAACAAATTGGACATGGCAAATGCTATGCTCGATGGGTACAAGTATTTCATGACAGCCCTTTCTCTCGACAGCGTTGTTGAGCTCAACAAGGATGGCTCTCCCAAACTCGACAAGAATGGCAACAAGAAGATTAAGACCAAATATTCTAAAGATATCATTGGACTTATCGTTGGACACCACAACGACTTCAATGTTGCCGGTTCTTATTTCTACGATGCCAAAGAATATGGTAAATCCTATGAGGCTTGGGGTATTTATTGCGACATCGCTGAATCTCCAATGGCTAAAGCAAACAAATTGGTGGTTCCCGACACAATCGTAGGTGAAACTCGCTTCTATCAAGCTATCGCTGCATGGCAAGGCGAAAACTTCAAAGCCGCCATTGAGGCTTTTGCTCAAGCTCGCGCCAAAGGCTATGTAAAGAAAGAGGCATTTGACTACGCTATGGCATGTGCTGCTTCCGACCAAAACAACGAGGCTATCATCGCCATTGCTCGCGAGGCTTATCCTCTTTATGGCAAGCAAGACACCCAGTACATCAGCATTATGATTAACGATTTAATCAATAATAGCAAATTTGCCGAGGCTACCGCTTTGCTCGATGAGGCTATTGCCGCAAACCCCACCAATGCTGAATTCTACGATGTGAAAGGTTCTCTCTTCGAAAATCAAGGTGAGCCCGACAAGGCTTTGGAATTCTTCCTCAAATCAATTGAGTTGAATCCCGATTATGCAAAGGGCCATTTCGATGTAGGTCGCTACTATTACAACAAGGCTCTTGAAGCACGCAAGAAAGCCAACGACTTGAAGGGTAACGAATATCAAAACGCTATCGAGAACAATGTTAAGCCTTTGTATCTCCAGGCTTTGCCACATCTCGAAAAAGCATACGAGAAAGCCGACGATGTTGCCGACTTTAGAAACGATGTTCGCCACGCTCTCCAAAACATCTACTACTTCCTTGGCGACGAGGACAAACTCAATTCATTGTAATAATCAGTTGACAATAATAAAAAATCGGGCGGTAATTATTTACTGCCCGATTTTTTATTCCTATACTTCTTAGCCTTTTCTCGATGCGCCTCGGCAAGGTCGGGTTCTCCGACCGTTTCCCAGATTAGCGCAGCCATTTCGTGCGGCTCGGGTCGAGTGCGGTTCTTTCTCAAAACCAGATTTAGTGTGCGGATGGCATTTTCCACATCATCTTTAAGAAGGAAGATCTTTGCCAATGTAAGGCTCTTCCACATCGCTATAGAATTATCATCATCGATGAGCGACATCAGCTCCACAGCTGAGTCATATTCTTTTGTCATTATGAAAAGGTCTATTTTTGCCTTCAATGCCTTTGTGTGTTTGGGATTAGCCTTTAACGCCTTGTAGAAATTGGCAGCTGCCGATTTCACTGCGATTTCATCCTTTGGTGTAGGGTAGAGGATAGAGAAATGGT
>JBJEKB010000065.1:0-4769 GCA_051878395.1 Muribaculaceae bacterium | reverse complement strand
TATAAAATAATGATGTTTTTGACATGGAGAGCTATTTTTAAATGAAAGAGCCGTGAAGCTGTGATTTATTTTTTTGTGAATTATTTGGTTTTTTCATTTATTTTTGCGAATTTTGCCTTGCACAATTGTAAGCCATGAAATAGCGTGTAAAAACCTATATGACAACTTATTTTTGAGCCATTTATAAACCTAATTATTAACTAATATTTCTTTATTATGAAGAAAAATCTACTATCATTGTTCTTTGCGGTCATGACCGTGTTAGGACTTTCGCAAACAGCGCAGGCGCTCAATAGCTACGCCTATGGCTTGAAAAGCGAACTTGGAGCGGATGGCAAAACGCTCACAGTGAACTATTCACTCAATGCCGATGCCGAAATGGTAATTTTCACTATCACTAATGGTGACACTTCCGATTCTTCTACTCTCGAAGGCACCGCTGCCGGTGACCACTCGTTCTCCTACGATGTCAGCGATCTGTTCTCTGCAGGTGACCAACTTCTTTGGGAAATCGCAGTGCAATCTCCCAATGTTGAGACCCCGACCGAATTTGAGAAAAATCATCGTTTCTATCACCCTGCTGGTGTTGCCGTAGATAACAACATCGAAAGCCCGTTCTACGGACGCGTTTATGTTACCGAGGCAATGCTTGTAAGCGAAGAACCTTATGTTAGCTGCAAGACCGGTCAAGGTGTGTATGTTTTCGACCCATGCCTCAATCCCGTTCTCAATGCCAAAGGCGAACAAGGTTTCACCGGTGGAATGACACCTACTCAACAATTCCCCGGCACTTCTACAAACAGTTATGACCCTCGCCGCATTCGCATTTCTAAAGATGGTCGCGTTTTCGTAAGCCGTCAAACCGTTGGTGTTTCGCCTATCTTTGAAATTGACCCGGCTAATCTCGATGCCGATTTCAAGCCTGTGTTCAACTTCGCTTCTACTGCCGAAAATTGGGAACTGCTTGATGCAGAAGGCAAATTCATTGGTGCCCCAAACGCAAGTTTCGATGTTAAAGGCACCGGCAATGACCTTAAGATATTGACCCTTTCGGCAAACGCATCGGGTGTCGCTTATTCTTATTCGGGTTTCCGTTGCGATGAATACAACCTTGGTACAGCAACCACATGGGAAGCAGCGCCTTCCAAGAATATCGAAGCCTTATCGGGTAAATATAGCATCAACTATATGGGTATGAATGTCGCTTACGACAACGAAGGTGGTATCTGGTATAGCCAATACCGCGGAGCTCCGAAAGATACAGAACCGGCTCTCGTTCACGTGAATGCCGATGGTGTTGAAGACTACAAAAACATCACTATGGTAGCTCGCCAAGGCGGTATTGCTTTCAGCCCCGACTTCTCGAAATTGGCTATCGCCAACGCTGCCAAACAAGTAGGTATTTATGAAGTAACAAAAACCGACGGTGTTGTTGACCTCAAACTCCTCTATCAATTTGCAACAAACATCGGTAGCAACCTCAACGATATCGCTTGGGACCTTGCCAATAACCTTTACATCGTAGGTAATTCAAGCGAATACCTTAAAGTGTTCGCTCTCCCGCGCGATAACAATAGGGTTACTACTCCCGCTGCCGAAAAATATATCGTTTCTGTTCCCGAACCTGCCAAAGTGTATGTCCTCGGACACACTGCCGCCAACAACTACACTTGGGCTGCAAACGTAGGTCAAGAACTCACTCTTGGCGAAGACGGTCTCTATCATGGCGAAGTTACATTTGCACAGAGCGCAGATGCTGCCGAAACCGATTACTCTTATTTTGGTCTTGCGACAGGCCTTGGTGCCGATAAAGACGACTGGGATGGTCTTGCTGTAAACCGCTATGGCGCAGAATATGGCGACCAACTCATCAAGAACAAGGAAGTTACCAAATACATCAAATCGGATTACTCATTCAAAGTTCAAAACGGAACTTACGATGTAACTGTCGATTTGGCTAACATGACAGTAACTGTTGTTAACCAAAAAGAGGTTGTCGTTACTTATCCCGATGAACTCTATATGGTAGGAACATTCACAGACTGGGGATTCAATAATTACGCTACTCTTAAACCTGTAGAAGGTAAAGAAGGTGTGTATGAAGGAACTGCCACATTCACTGCCGACGAAAGCTGGTTTGCTATCAGCGGTGCTATCGCAAACGACTGGGATACATTCAACAGCAAACGCTTTGGTCCTGCTACCGACGGCGACGAAGTTACTCTCGATGTTCCCACTCTCCTCATTTCATCTACAGCTGCTTGGAAGATTAAAGGTAGCGACAAACCTTACTACTTCACTGTAGATATCCCGGCAGAGACTCTTCTCGTTTCATTGTCAAGTGGTGTTGAAGGTGCCGAAGTTCCTGTAGCAACAGTTGTTGCAGGCAATGGTCGCATCTCTGTTATGGGCGAAGTTGAAAATGTTGCTATCTACACACTCGGTGGCGTGCTTGTAAGCACTCAAAAAGAAGCTCAAGTTGCTTCGGGCGCTTATATCGTAGTTGCCGACGGCGTTGCAACCAAGGTTCTCGTGAAATAAACCTTGCCAATAACATAACTCTCGGGCGTCTCCTCGCGGGGACGCCTTTTTTTGCCGCCACAAAAGAGTGCGAGACCGCTCCTTCCGGAACAGCCTCGCGATATATTGGAGATTGTAGATTGTAGCGATTAGATTTTGTCCAAAGCCTGTGCAAGGTCGGCGATGATGTCGTCTATGTGCTCGGTGCCGATCGAGAGACGCACCGAAGCGGGTGTGATGTGCTGCTGCGCAAGTTCCTCGGGTGTCATCTGCGAGTGGGTTGTGGTGTAGGGGTGGACTACAAGACTCTTCACATCAGCCACATTGGCAAGGAGCGAGAAGATTTCGAGCGAGTCGATAAAGCGCCAAGCCTCCTCGACACCACCTTTCACCTCAAAGGTGAAGATGCTTCCGGCACCATTGGGATAGTAGCGGTTGTAGAGCTCATGGTCGGGGTGCGATGGCAACGACGGGTGGTTCACCTTAGCCACCTTGGGATGCGAGGCAAGGAATTGCACCACCTTGAGGGCATTCTCGACATGGCGCTCAACACGAAGCGAGAGCGTCTCGAGTCCCTGCAGGAGGATGAAGGCGTTGAATGGCGAAATTGCCGCTCCGGTGTCGCGAAGTATCACGGCACGGATGCGAGTTACGAACGCCGCCGCACCTGCCACATCGGCAAACACCGCGCCATGGTAGCTTGGGTCGGGCTTGGCAAGCGAAGGATATTTGTCGGGATATGCCTTCCAGTCAAATGTACCGCCATCCACAATCACACCGCCGAGCGATGTGCCATGACCGCCGATGAATTTGGTAGCCGAGTGCACAACCACATCGGCTCCATGCTCGATAGGACGAATGAGGTAGGGAGTGCCGAAGGTGTTATCGACAATGAACGGAATGCCGTGGCGGTGAGCCACCTCGGCGACAGCATCGAGGTTGGTTACATCCGAATTCGGGTTGCCGAATGTCTCGACATACACCGCCTTGGTGTTTGGGCGAATAGCCTTTTCGAGCGCCTCGAGGTCGTTGACATTCACAATCGTGTTGCTCACGCCTTGAGTCTCGAGAGTGTGGGTAATTAAATTGAAAGAGCCGCCATAGAGGTTGTCGGCAGCGACAATGTGGTCGCCGTTGCGGGCGATGTTCTGCAGCGCATAGGTAGCGGCAGCGGCGCCCGAAGCCACCGCAAGGGCTGCCACGCCACCTTCGAGGGCAGCGATGCGCTCCTCAAACACCGCCTGGGTGGAATTGGTAAGGCGGCCGTAGATATTCCCGGGGTCGCGCAACGCAAAACGGTCGGCTGCGTGCTGCGAGTTGCGGAACACATAACTGGTGGTTTGATAGATAGGCACCGCGCGTGCATCGGTTGCCGGATCGGGTTGCTCCTGTCCCACATGGAGTTGGAGTGTCTCAAAATGTAGTTTCTTTCTGTCCATAATATTTGCGTTTTGTTTGTTTCGTTGTTTATTTTCACTTGCAAAGTTAGCAACAGTAGATAAATCACACAAATAGTTTGCGAAATTTGGATAATTTACCTATATTTGCAGCAAATAACAGCAAATACAACGGACAAACAACCACAACGCCCGTTAAAACAGAAAAATATTCTAATCATGTACACCCCCGACAGCACCGACATCGAGATTATGCGCATCCTCCAGGAAAACGCGCGCCTCACCACCAAAGAAATAGCACGGAAAGTGCACCTCACCACCACCCCGGTGTATGAGCGGATGCGACGCCTCGAAAACGAGGGCTTCATAAAGCGATATGTCGCCGAACTCGACGCCGGCAAGCTCAATCACGGGCTGATGGTGTATTGCAACATCAAACTCACCAGCATCAACCGCGACATCGCGATAGAATTCACCAACATCGTCAAGGAGATTCCCGAAGTGGTGGAGTGCTACAACATCTCGGGGAGTTTCGACTACATGCTCAAAATCCACGCCACCGACATGCGCCACTATCGCGACATCATCCTCAACAAGATAGGCTCAATCCCCCACATCGGCTCGGTGGAGAGCAGCTTCGTGATGGAGGAAGTGAAGCACGGCGGAATAGGCATCTGAGGCAGCCCCAAAATCCCCACACATATATAATATATATAATGTGTGTTAACAGGGTGTTGGAAATTCGGAAAATTATTAGTAAGTTTGCAATAAGAAAAAAGCAAAGACAATGGACGATTTGAAATATGTTATCACGATAGGCCGCCAGTTTGGCAGCGGCGGACGTGAAATAGG
>JBJEKB010000064.1:0-4770 GCA_051878395.1 Muribaculaceae bacterium | reverse complement strand
TTAATGCAAAAATTAAGGCTTTCAGAGCATCTCTAAGAGGAGTCGTTGATGAAAAGTTTTTTTATTTCGTTTAGCTATGATTTATGCTTATCCCCACTATATTTCCGCTGAGCCCTTTTTTTCGGTGTATTGGTTAAGCAGCTCTGATTAGGCTGCCGATACCTGAGGATTAATTGTGGAAGCGGGCGGTGAAGGCTTTGAAGGCGGCTTGTGAGTGTGGGAGGACGAGGTGAACGGAGTCGGTGGGGAGGAGCTGATAGGCACCTCTGCCATTGTGAGGCTTCTGCACAAACACATAACTGTAGCGGGCATCAGCCACTTTCACGCTATCGCTGTCGCGGTGGAGCACCACATGAGCCACGGCGCCGCCACGAGAATAGGTGTCGTTTTGGTTGGAGATGAAATTGCCGAGCGAATAAGCCACCGGCACCTTTCTGCCGTCGGGAGTGGTAACGGTTTCGAGCGGCTGCACCACATGGGGGTGTGTGCCGATGATGAGGTCGGCTCCGCTGTCGGCAAGGAACTGTGCAAGTTCGCGTTGCGCCGTGTTGGGCGAGAGTTGGTACTCAATGCCCCAATGGAGGAGGACAATGACGAAATCGGCACCGAGATTGTGCGCCTTGTCGATGTCAGTTTTCATGCGGTTGCGATTGATTCGGTCAACAACAACCCCCAAACCGCCGCCACCGCTGTTGGTGCCGTAGGTGGCACCGATGAAGGCGATGCGGGTGCCTTTCACATCGACGATTCTCGGTGAAAGCGTGTCTCGGGCGGCAGCGTTGCGATAGACGCCCACCGACGGAATACCGAGCGAATCGAGGTGGGATAGAGTGCGAGCTGCGCCCTTATCCCCCTTGTCAAGGATGTGGTTGTTGGCGGTGAGGAAAAAGTCGAAACCGGAGTCGCGCAACTGCCGCGCAAAAGCCACCGGAGCGGAAAACGAGGGGTATCCGCTATATGGCGCACCGAGAGGACATTCAAGATTGACAACCGCAAAATCGGCTTCCTTTATCTGCTTTTCCACAGCTTCGAAGCAGGGAGCGTAGTCGAAAGAGCCATCGGCACGACGCGCATTTTTCACCTGAGGACCGTGTTGCATCGCATCGCCGGCAAACAGCAGGTTGATGTCGCTGTTTTCTGCGAGTAGAGAGAGGAATGAGAAAAGGAGAATTGAAAGGAAGTTCATCGTATGGCGAGGTTAAGCGGTTGAAAAAATACGGGGGCGCAGATGGATTCATGCAACTGTCGCCCCCGCTTTTAGTTATTAATAGATGCTATGCTTTGCAGCAAGGAGCGTATTTTTCATCAACGAAACGATGGTCATAGGACCCACACCGCCTGGAACCGGGGTGACGAAGGAGCATTTTGGAGCCACGTTGTCGAAATCGACATCGCCGCGCAATCTCCAGCCGTTTTTGTTGTCGGCAGGGACGCGGGTGGTGCCCACATCGATGATAGTCGCGCCCTCTTTCACCATGTCGGCGGTTACAAAACCGGGGACACCGAGAGCAGCGATGATAATGTCGGCGGCGGCACATTTCTCTTTGAGATTACGGGTGGCGCTGTGGCACACTGTAACAGTGGCATCGCCGGGGCACGCTTTCTGCATGAGGAGAGTGGCAACCGGCTTGCCCACGATGTTGCTACGGCCGAGCACCACGCAATCGGCACCGCGAGTGGAGATGTGGTAGCGGTCGAGCAATTCGATGATTCCGGCAGGAGTAGCCGATTTGAAGCAGGGGAGACCTATCGACATGCGCCCCACGTTGATGGGGTGGAAACCATCGACATCCTTACGGTAGTCGATAGCCTCGATGATTTTCTGCTCCGAGATGTGCTTGGGCAACGGGAGTTGCACGATAAAGCCATCCACCGAGTCGTCGGCATTGAGCTTGTCGATAGCCTTAAGCAATTCGGCTTCGGTAACATCATCCTCATATCTAATGAGGGTGGATTTGAAGCCACATTCGCCACAGGCTTTCACTTTGTGAGCCACGTATGTCTCGCTGCCGCCATCGTGACCTACGAGAATAGCGGCAAGATGAGGAGCGCGCTCGCCGCGGGCGGTCATTTCAGCCACTTCGGCTGCAATTTCCGCCTTGATTTCGGCAGCGACTTTTTTTCCGTCGATTAATACCATTTTTACGTTTCCTATTATAGGGTTATACTTGTTTTGTTACTTTCGCTTCATTCCGCGCATCATCTTCATCGGGTTGGCGGTGGAAACCATCTTCATCATCTTGCGAGTTTCCTCGAATTGCTTGAGCAATCGGTTCACCTCCTGGATTGTGGTTCCGCTACCCTTGGCGATGCGCTGGCGACGGCTGCCGGTGATGATTTCGGGATGCTTGCGCTCGTAAGGAGTCATCGAATAGATGATAGCCTCAACACTCTTGAAGGCATTGTCGTCGATATCGACATCTTTCAGCGCCTTGCCCACACCGGGAATCATCGAGGCGAGGTCCTTGAGGTTACCCATCTTCTTGATGTTGGCAATCTGCTTGAGGAAGTCGTCGAAATCGAATTGGTTTTTGGCGATGCGCTTCGAGAGGCGCTCAGCCTCCTTGGCGTCGTACTGCTGTTGCATACGGTCAACGAAAGTGACGATATCACCCATGCCGAGGATACGGTCTGCCATACCTGCAGGGCGGAACGGGTCGATAGCCTCGAGTTTCTCGCCGGTACCCACAAATTTGATAGGTTTGGTAACGACAGTGCGGATAGAAAGTGCGGCACCACCGCGAGTGTCGCCATCGAGTTTGGTGAGGACAACGCCATCGAAATCGAGACGGTCGTTAAACTCCTTGGCGGTGTTCACAGCGTCTTGACCGGTCATAGCGTCAACCACGAAGAGAGTTTCGTCGGGGTTGATAGCCTTCTTGATAGCTTCGATTTCGTCCATCATTTGCTCATCAACGGCAAGACGACCGGCGGTATCGACAATCACGAGGTCGTAACCCTTAGCCTTAGCCTCTTTGATGGCGTTTTGCGCGATTTCCACCGGTTTTTTGCTATCCGGCTCGGAATACACCGGCACATCGATTTGAGCGCCGAGCACCTTCAACTGCTCTATAGCAGCGGGACGATAGACGTCGCACGCAACGAGGAGCGGCTTCTTGTGCTTCTCCGCTTTGAGTTTTCGCGCAAGTTTTCCGGAGAAAGTCGTTTTACCGGAACCTTGCAAACCCGACATCAAGATAACGGCGGGATTGCCTTTGAGTTGCAACTCGCAGGTTTCGCCACCCATCAAGGTTACAAGTTCGTCGTGAACGATTTTAATCATCAATTCGCCCGGCTTAACCGAAGTGAGCACATTCTGACCCAGAGCTTTCTGCTTCACAGAGTCGGTGAACTGCTTAGCGACTTTATAGTTGACATCGGCATCGAGCAGGGCGCGACGCACTTCTTTCAAGGTTTCGGCAACATTGATTTCGGTGATTTTGCCTTCGCCCTTCAAGATTTTGAACGAGCGTTCGAGTTTCTCCGTTAAATTTTCAAACATTATCTTTTATCTTTTTCGTTTATTTAATCAATTTGTTGGTTTTGGTGTCGGGGAAGATTACGCTTGGCTTGAACGACTTAGCTTCCTCGAAATCCATGCTTGCATAAGCCATAATAATCACCACATCGCCCGGCTGCACTTTTCTGGCGGCAGCGCCGTTGAGGCAAATCACGCCCGAGCCGCGTTCGCCCGGGATAACGTAGGTGTCGAGACGCTCGCCGTTGTTGTTATCGACGATATACACTCTCTCGTTGGGGAGGATGTTGGCGGCATCGAGCAGGTCGCTATCGATGGTGATGCTCCCGATGTAATTGAGGTTTGCCTCGGTAACCGTAACACGGTGGATTTTTGATTTCAATACTTCGATATTCATATCGTTGCTTATTTATATGCAATATTGTCGATGAGGCGCACATCGCCGCAATACACTGTAACACAGCCGTTGATGTGGGGAGCGTCGTCCCAACTTTCCACAGCCTGCATAGTGAGCGAATCCACAATCTGGTAGTATTCCACTTCCATTCCGGCAGCGGTGATCTGCTCCACCACCTTGTCGTGGGTTTCGGCAACGGTGTGAGTCTTGGCATATTCGACACTCTCCATCAGAGCCTTGGCGATAGCCGGCGCTTTGGCTCGATTTTCGGGAGTGAGGCGCACATTGCGCGAACTCTTTGCAAGCCCATCGGCTTCGCGCACAATCGGGCAGGGGACAATCTCGAGGCGGAAGCCTTCCTGACGCACCATCTCGCGGATAACCGCAATCTGCTGGAAGTCTTTCTCGCCGAAATAAGCGCGGTCCGGCTCGACATACATAAACAATTTGCTCACAATCTGAGCCACACCGTTGAAGTGCCCGGGGCGCATAGCGCCTTCCATCACCTCAGCCACCGGACCGAGGTTGAACACCCTGTTGTCGGGCTCGGGATACACCTCCTCGACAGTGGGCATGAACACAATGTCGCATCCGGCAGCCTCCAAAAGCCGTTTGTCGGCTTCCTCGGTGCGAGGATAGGTGCGCAAATCTTCTTTATTGTTGAATTGGGTGGGGTTGACAAACACACTCACCACCACAACATCGTTCTCCTTGCGGCAACGGGACACCAAAGAAATGTGTCCCTCGTGCAAAGCACCCATCGTGGGCACCAAGCCCACCGATTTGCCTTGACTTTTCAGCATTTTAACCGTGTCTTTAAGTTCCGACACCGAATTAATTGGACGAGGTCATCGCCGTTGTCCATACGAACGACGTGCATGGCCATCTGGATGTC
>JBJEKB010000063.1:0-4779 GCA_051878395.1 Muribaculaceae bacterium | reverse complement strand
GTTGCTATGCCAAGGTTATCAACCTCGACAAAGAAAGCGAACCCGATATCTACAACGCTATCCGTCGCGACGCTCTTCTCGAAAACGTTACTGTTGACGAAAACGGCAAAATCGACTTCGCTGATAAGAGCGTAACAGAAAACACTCGCGTTTCTTATCCTATCAACCACATCAACAACATCGTTAAGCCTATCTCGAAAGCTCCCGCTGCAAAGAATGTAATTTTCCTTTCTGCCGACGCATTCGGTGTGCTTCCTCCGGTGTCTATCCTCACTCCCGAGCAAACTAAATACTACTTCCTCTCGGGCTTCACTGCAAAACTCGCAGGTACAGAGCGCGGTATCACTGAGCCTACTCCTACATTCTCGGCTTGCTTCGGTGCTGCATTCCTTGAACTCCACCCAACAAAATATGCCGAGGAACTCGTTAAGAGAATGGAAAAATCGGGCGCTAAAGCTTACCTCGTTAACACAGGTTGGAACGGTACAGGCAAACGTATCTCTATCAAAGATACTCGCGGTATCATCGACGCTATCCTCGACGGCTCTATCAACAACGTAGAAACCAAGCACCTCCCAATCTTCGACTTCGAAGTGCCTGTTGTTCTCCCCGGTGTTGACCGCCGCATCCTCGACCCACGCGACACATACGCTTGCGACTGCGAATGGACTGCCAAAGCAGAAGACCTCGCCGCTCGCTTCATCAAGAACTTCAGCAAATACACCTCTAACGAGGCCGGTAAAGCTCTTGTTGCTGCAGGTCCAAAATTGTAATCAATCTTTACAATTATACGACGAAGGGCTGTATCGCACTGCGCGATGCAGCCTTTTTTATCATTGTTAATCGATGCAAAACCGCTATTTTATGCGGTTTTTTCGATTTTTTGCCACTTTTGCTTTAATCTTTCGGCAGTTATGCTTAATTTTGAGAAAATTTTCACTCACAATGAATTCAATTAACGAAATACAAGACGAAATTATAGCGGAATTCAGCGACTTCGACGACTGGATGGACCGCTACGCCTATATCATCGAATTGGGCAACGCCCTCCCTGCAATCGAAGAAAAATACAAGACCGCACAAAACCTCATCGAGGGATGCCAAAGCCGCGTGTGGCTCAATGCCACCCTCTCGCCCGACTGCACAATCCTTTTTGAGGCCGACAGCGACGCCATAATCGTGAAAGGGCTAATCTCGCTGCTTGTACGCACCCTCTCGGGACACACCCCGCAGGAGATTATCGATGCCGACCTCTATTTCATCAACGAAATCAAACTCAACGAGCACCTGTCGCCGACACGCAGCAACGGATTGCGTGCCATGGTGAAACAGATGCGCCTCTATGCAATCGCATTCGATGCTCAATCAAAAAAGAACTAACCCTTTAATTAATATAATATGCTATTAAAACGAGTATTTCTCACCTTTGCCTTGGCGATTGTGGCGATTTCAGCCAACGCACAATGGAGTATAGGCGTACTGGCAGGTTATGACTACAATCTCTATGACTATGCCAAAGGCTATGCCTATGATTTACGTTACGAAGGACGCGCCGGACTCGACATCACCGTGCCGGTGCAATACAACTTCAATCAATGGTTTGGGCTGCGAGCCGATCTCGACTATGTGCAGAAAGGGCACAAAATGCACCGCAGTGGCATCCATGAGGGTACCTACACCAACACTCGCGACCATTATCTCCACCTCCCCATCGTCGCTTCATTCTCGTTTGGCAGCGATAAAATCAGAGGCTATCTCAACCTTGGAGGGTACATGGGACTTTGGGCGGTAAGCTCGATTGAAGGACAGGCACGACTTGCCATAGGTCCCGATCCGGAAGACATCGAATACTACTATTTCAATGAAAAAGTGGATTTTGACAGCAAGCGCGACAATCGTTTCGACGCCGGACTCACCGGCTCGATAGGCTTGGGATACTATTTCAAGCACAATGTGGAATTCCGCGCCGAAGGAGTTTGCTACTACAGCCTCATCGACACCGGCTCCGGCAGCAAAAACAATATTGCGCCACGATATAACACAACATTCGCCCTCAGAGTAGGGTGTATCTATCATTTCATCACCAAATAACAGCACAGAATTATGAAAACGACAAAAATACTTCTCATATCACTCGTAGCCGTAATCGCTACACTGTCGTCGTGCCGCAAAGACGAAATCGACTTGCTGCGACCCGATGAAATGCTCTCCTATACCACTCCATCGCAACAATTCAACTCAATCTGGTGCTCCATGAACCAATCTTACGTGTTCTGGGATATCGACCCCACCGATTGGGACGCTGTTTACGATGAGTACTACCCCAAATTTAAAGAGCTCGACAAGCAAGAATATGTCGCCACCGAAGACCTTGAGGCGCTCTATAGCGGTGCCTTCAAGACTATCATCGACCACCACCTCTGCATCGAAGTCTTCAACCAATGGGCTGACCCCAACGATAGCGATGACCCGGGAAAATTTTTCTTTAGTCCGGGTAATGTCGAGATTCAGACTCGCGACTATTACCACGATTGCTACGGCTATGGAGTATGGTTTGCCGCAAGTCAATTATCCAACCTCATCGAGAAAGGAGCCAACATCACCGACTTCAAGAAAGGATGGGATGGCGAAAATTTCTATTTTGCAACAGCACTTATCAACGATGAGACTGTGTATGTAGGCTTCTCGGGATTTAACATCTTCACCTCCTTGCCACAAGCCGAAGAGATTGTCAATGCCGGCGAGCCGGAAGACGAGGAAAGCGAAGAATATGAAATATATGAGAGGAGCAAGAATCTCGTTGATGCCTTCAACACCTATAAGGACAATATTCTCAACAACCCCAACGTAAAGAATGCCATTATCGACGTGAGAGGCAACGGCGGCGGATACCTCGTTGACGAATATTTCATCCTCGGACTTATGGTTGACCAACCTATCCTCGCAGGCTATTCGCGCCTCAAACAAGGACTGGGAAAATATGACTACACCCCCTGGCTTCCTCACTTCTTCTACCCCTACGAAGAATGTCGCCGTCTCGAGGGTAAAATCGTGCTCCTTGCCGACCTCTACTCTGTGAGCATGGCAGAAATGACCACATTGCTGGTGAAAAACCTCCCCAACGGCTGCGTGATAGGGGAGCGCACCTTCGGTGGTCAAGGAGTGCTCGAAGGCGATTTCAGTGAGAATTACACCGGCACGTTCGGCAGCAGAGAGGGTCCGCACTTTGGATATTTGTGCGACCGCTGTGTGAAGACCGTTGAGGGCAAAGTGCTCGAAGGAATTGGCGCGTCGCCCGACATCGCTATGAGTTACAATTTAGAAGAAATTGTAGATGGCGACGACTCATGGCTCATGCGCGCAATCGAATATATCTCAACAGGAAAATAATTATAATTTATAATCTCTAAACACCAGTATTATGTTCTCAAAACACCCAAAGGGTTTGATACCCGCCGCATTAAGCAACATGGGAGAGCGATTCGGCTACTACATCATGAACGCCGTTCTCGTATTGTTCCTTTGTTCTAAATTTGGGCTTGAAAACGAAACAAGCACACTTATCTATTCGTTTTTCTATGCCGGTATTTACCTCCTAAGCCTCGTGGGTGGTCTTATTGCCGACCGCACACAAAACTACAAGGGCACCATCATGACAGGTCTTGTAATTATGGCAATGGGCTATATCGTGCTCTCAATTCCTATCCTCGCAACAAGCGACAACACATCGTGGTTGCTCACCCTCACCTGCGCCGCTCTGTTCCTTATCGCCTTCGGTAACGGCTTGTTCAAAGGCAACTTGCAAGCCATCGTCGGACAAATGTACGACAACTACGAGGCAGAAGCAGCCAAGAAAGGCGAGGCAGAACTCGCCGAGGCTAAGAGCCGTCGCGACTCGGGTTTCCAGATTTTCTATGTATTTATCAACATCGGAGGTCTCATCGCTCCTTTCGTGGCTCCGTTGCTCCGCAGCTGGTGGCTCAAAGCGCATGCGCTCACCTATAACGCCACTCTCCCCAACCTTTGCCACGAATACCTCAACAAAGGTGCCGACATGGCTGCCGAGAAACTCCAGAACCTCAACGAATTGATGGCACAAGTGGGCGGCAACACAGCCGACCTCGCCACAGCCTGCGGCGACTACTTGAAAGTGTTCAACGAGGGTATTCACTACTCGTTTATCGCTTCTGTTGTGGCAATGCTCATCTCTCTCGCGATATTCATCATCACCAAGAAGCAATTCCCCACTCCCGGAAAGAAAGAAGCAGCAGCAAAGGTTGAATACACCGAAGCCGAAAAGGCACAGATGGCAACCGAAATCAAGCAACGCCTCTATGCTCTCTTTGCAGTGCTCGGCGTGGTGATATTCTTCTGGTTTGCTTTCCACCAAAACGGCACATCGCTCTCGCTCTTTGCGCGCGACTTTGTCAACACATCGGTGATTCCGCCCGAGATTTGGCAAGCCATCAACCCATTCTTCGTGATTGTGCTCACACCTATTATTATGGTGATATTTGCAGCACTCGCACGTCGCGGTAAAGCCATCTCCACTCCCAAGAAGATTGCCATCGGTATGTTTATCACCGGATTGGCTTATCTCTTCCTCTCCTGCTACTCATTTGTAATGGGCTATCCGTCTGCCAACGACTTCCTCGCACAACCGGTAGCCGCTCAAGAGGCAGTGAAAGCAGGACCGTGGGTTCTCATCGTGCTCTACTTCTTCCTCACAGTTGCCGAGTTGTTCATCTCGCCTCTAGGTCTTGCATTCGTGTCGAAAGT
>JBJEKB010000062.1:0-4796 GCA_051878395.1 Muribaculaceae bacterium | reverse complement strand
CGAGCACTGAGAAGTTGAGCACGCCGTTCATTTCGGCCTTTTCGCCCGATGTACCTGATGCTTCGAGAGGACGAGTAGGAGTATTCATCCAGATATCCACACCTGTAACGAGGCGTTTTGCAACAATCATGTCGTAGTTCTCGAGGAAGATAATCTTACCGAGGAACTCAGGCATACGAGAGATTTCGATAATTCTCTTGATGAGGCCTTGACCAGCGCCATCGGCGGGGTGAGCCTTACCGGAGAAGATGAATTGCACGGGGAACTTCTCGTTGTTGACAATGCGCGAGAGACGTTCAAGGTCGGTGAAGAGAAGGTGAGCGCGCTTATAGGTAGCGAAACGGCGGGCAAAACCGATAAGGAGGGCGTTGGGGTTGATGCGCTCCATGATAGAGATGATGCGCGATGGGTCGCCCTGGTTTTTGAGCCATGTTTCTCTGAAATCTTTCTTTACAAAATTGATGAATTTGTTCTTGAGTGTTGTGCGCAATGCCCAGATATCCTCATCTTTAGCTTTGAGGATAGGAGACCACATGTTTTCGTCGCTTTGGTTCTGGAAGAATTCGGGATTGAAGATTTTTGCGTAGTATTCTTTCCATTCCGAAGCAGCCCAAGTGGGCATGTGAACACCATTTGTAACATAGGAAACGTGAGATTCCTCGGGGCTATAGCCTTTCCACACACCGGCAAACATCTTCTTGGAAACTTCGCCGTGGAGCCAGCTTACACCGTTTGCCTCTTGGCAAGTGTTGAGTGCAAACACGCTCATAGAGAAGCGTTCGTTGGTGTCGGGATTTTCACGACCCATATTCATGAGGTCGCTCCAAGAGATACCCAATTTTGCGGGGAATTCGCCCATATATTTGCCGAAGAGACCTTCGTCGAAATAGTCGTGACCTGCAGGCACAGGAGTGTGTACGGTATAAAGAGAAGAAGAACGGACAATTTCCAAAGCCACATTGAAGTCGAGACCCTCTTCTTGAACGTAGTCAACAAGACGTTGCAAGTTGAGGAGGGCGGCATGACCTTCGTTGCAGTGATAAAGTTCGCTCTTGATTCCGAGTTTCTTGAGCATGAGCACACCACCGATACCGAGCATATATTCTTGCTTGATACGGTTTTCCCAGTCGCCACCATAGAGCATGTGAGTGATTGGGCGGTCAAATTCAGAGTTGAGGTCGATGTCGGTATCAAGGAGATAGAGCTTCATGCGACCAACATTAACACGCCATACGAGAGAGTAGATAACACGGCCGGGATAAGGCACTTCCACAATCATCTGCTTGCCATCTTCTTCAAGAACCGGCTCGATGGGGAGCTGGTTGAAGTTTTGAGGCTCGTAGTTGGCGATTTGCTGACCATCCATAGAGAGGGTCTGAGTGAAATAGCCGAAGCGATAGAGGAAGCCGACAGCAGTCATGTTTACACAAGAGTCGGAAGCCTCTTTGATGTAGTCGCCGGCGAGCACGCCAAGACCACCTGAATAGATTTTCAAAGCGCTACAGAGACCATATTCCATGCTGAAATAAGATACAGAAGGAAGGTCTTTGCGGAGGGGCACCTTCATATATTCTACAAATGAAGAATATACTTTCTTGATGCGGGTCATAAGGGCTTTGTCAGCCATAATTTCATTGTAGCGTTCGTAGCCAATTTTTTGCAACAACAACACGGGATTTTCACCGGTCGAACGCCATAAGTCGGGGTCGAGTTCTTTGAAGAGGGCTTTAGCCTCACTATTCCAGACCCACCAAAGGTTTTTGGCAAGAACTTCCAATGACTTAAGTTCAGCAGGAAGTTCCGACTTTACTGTCAAGTCTCTCCAATTGGGAGAATTTGTTTTACTTGCTTGTAATTTCATACAAATATAAATAGGTTATTGTATTAATATCAATTAATTGAGGGATTTTACGCCTCTGAATTTTCAATAGAAGCAAGCCTTGAGGCGGCGTTTTGCGCAGCCTGAGTGTAGGCTTGAGTGTAGAAATCGATGAAATTAGCCCATGAAGCACATTTTGCAGTGTCCATAGCCGCCTTGCGAGCCACTTCGATGAGATTGTCGGGCATAGATGCAAGGAGTGTGAGCTGGGCTGCGAGTTCATCAACCACATTATAATAATTTGAATCGCTGCGGTGCAAAACTTTCACGCCACATTTTCCAAAAGAATTATCGAAATTGGAAAGCACCCACTGTCCGAATCCCGAGAGGTCGGTAGTAACAGTAGGAACCCCAAAAGCCACGCTTTCGAGTGGAGTGTATCCCCAAGGCTCATAATAAGATGGGAATGCCGACGCATCGGCACCGATGAGGAGTTGGTAATACGACTTATTGAAAATGCCGTCAAACCCTTCGAGATAGGAAGGAACATAGATGATTTTCACATTCTCCATGTCGCCGTTATACATCCCGAGATAGTTGATTTTACCCCAAATGGCATCACTGTCGAAATTGTGAATATTGTGGGTAATCATAGGGTTGGAAAGACGCTCCTCGCAGTTGTCATTGGCGAGAAGTCGTTGCAAATCTTCACGCGGACCTGCCACCCAAGCGGGGGTCATTACAAATGCAATGATTTCGCGCTTGACACCTGCTGCCGATGAGCGCATTTTGTTGAGCGCATCGATAAACAGGTCGAGACCTTTGTTGCGAAATTCGTTACGCCCCGAAGTGATGATGATGAAAGCATTGTCTTGTACACGATGGCCAAGGAGCGAAGATGCCACATCGAGAAGCGATTTGCGCGCCTCTGCCCTTGCTTCGGCAAACTTGGATTTTGCCGGCACAAAATTTGCCTCAAAACCATTTGGCGTAACAATTGGTGATATTTCAAGAAGTTGCTCACACTCAAGGGCTGTAACTTCGCTCACAGTAGTGAAACTGTCGGCATTGTGAGCGGAAGCCTTTTCGAGCGAGTGTTTCGACTGCATATTGAGTTGCTGAGCCATTTGGTCACCGTTGTATCCCTTCAAGTAGTCATATAGCGGCTTGTTGTTGCCACAAATACTACGACCGATGCTGGTAGCATGGGTTGTAAATATTGTACCAATCCAGGGAGCGTGCTTCTTTATATATAGGAGTCCCATTCCGGTGGTCCACTCATCGAAGTGAGCAAGAACCGAGGGCTTGGCATCGCGATAGTAAAGGCTGATGCTCTCTATGACAGTGGCAGCGGCATAGGCAAACATGCACGCCTCGTCATAGTCGCCATAGGCATGGAGAGAATCGACGCCAAAAGCGTCCCACATCTCGGAATACAACTGATTTTTAAAGGAATATAGATTCTTAAAATCAACAAGAATTACAATCGGTCGTCCCGGAATATCCCATCTGCCGATGCGATAAGAGAGTCCTTCGGGAAGAACAGCGTTCTTGCTCCAATCTTTCATGATAGATTTAGACTCCACAAAATATGGCGAAGGATTTTCTTCGGTCCAGACATCCGGACCAATGAAAATTGTCTTGTCTTTATAGATTTTCTGCAATGTTTTCGCCTTTGTGGAAAGCACGGTGTAGATACCACCCACCTTATTGCATACTTCCCAACTGGTTTCGAAAAGCAAGTCGAATTTTGCAGTAGATTGTTTCATAAAAGTAGTAATATCACTCAAAATTTTCTGCAAAGATAATGAAAAATAGGCGATTAAACAAATTTTCCAATGAATTGTAAGCGGAGCATCTGAGCATTGGCACAAAATTCTGCACATAATACACTATATATCAACACATTAAATCAAGCAAAGCAAATGACATAATAATTATTATTTATAACTAAACAAAAGAATGTCGAATAAAATTTGGTAGATTGGATATAAACCGCTAAATTAGCATAGTCAAACCAAACATATTAAGATATGACAAACAAAAGAAACCTAAAGAAGAGAATTTACGACATGTGTGGCGAAGTTGCCGGACAATGTCTTTACACAGAAGCCGGATACAATGCCGACGCTGAAAAAGTGGGCGAACTTGTAGTTAAAATCGCCTTGCTACAAGAGTGCACATTGAAAAATGTGTCGTTCTCTTTCGACAAGACCCCCAAAGACTTTGATAATAAACACGCATACAACGAGGCTCGTGCAAAATACAACAAAAAAGCATTCACAACATTGAAAGAAGGTTTTTTGAAAGAATTGCAATCACTCGTAACAGAACTTAATGCTCTCGTGCCGGCAGAAGTCAAGGCAGGACACGTGAAATAATCGTAGTAGAGAAACAACATGAATTTAAGCCGGCTTATTTTAAAGATAGCCGGATGGAAAGTCAATGTCGCTGTTCCTGAGTTTCCCAAGTCGATAATTTGTGTGGCTCCCCACACATCCAATTGGGATTTTATACTTTGCGAACTTGCGATAAGGTCGGTAAACCGTCATTCCGGATTTTTAATGAAAGAATCATGGTTTTTCTTTCCATTGGGCAATATATTCAAAGCCATGGGTGGAATACCCGTGTCGAGAAAGGAAAAGAAAGGCTCTCTGGTGGAACAGATAGTCGAAAAATACAAAAATTCCGAGCGACTTACCCTTGCGGTAACTCCCGAAGGGACACGCAAGCGCACTGCCAAATGGCACTCGGGATTCCTGCGCATCGCCGAGCAAGCCGATGTGCCGATATGCTTGGCATACGTAGATTTCGGGACTAAAACAATCGGAATGGAGGACACCTTCGCTCCCTCGGGCGACATAGAAAAAGACCTCCATGATGTAAAACAATATTACAAAAACTTCACGGGGCGCTATCCCGATAAGTTCACCATAGAATAATGAAGAAGGCATTAAACATACTTCTCGCCGAATAC
>JBJEKB010000061.1:0-4801 GCA_051878395.1 Muribaculaceae bacterium | reverse complement strand
TGGCTCTCGCCATGTTTGTATTCATCTGGGCAAGCGACACCGGCGCCTATTGTGTGGGGTGCACCATCGGCAAGCACCGGCTCTTTGAGCGCATCTCGCCAAAGAAATCGTGGGAAGGCTTCTTCGGAGGGGTTGCGCTTTGCGCCATCCTCGGCGGTGTGGCGTTCTCGCAATTCAGCGAAGTGCTCACAATCAACTCGGTGTCTCTCGCCGGACACACCACTATGGCGGGCTTCATCGCCTTTGCCGTGGCTGTGGCAATCTTCTCAACGCTCGGCGACCTCATCGAGTCGCTCCTCAAGCGCACTATCGGCATCAAGGACTTCGGCACAATCCTCCCGGGGCATGGCGGAGTGCTCGACCGCATCGACTCGCTGCTGCTTGTGGCTCCAACATCACTGATATGTATCCTCATAATCAACTACCTATAATTAAAATACTTATATGAGCAATCAAAGATACGACTTGCGCGGCGTTTCGGCATCGAAAGAAGATGTGCACAACGCCATTAAAAATGTTGACAAGGGTCTCTATCCCAAAGCATTCTGCAAAATCATCCCCGACTACCTCGGTGGCGATGATGAGTATTGCAACATCATGCACGCCGACGGTGCCGGCACCAAATCGTCGCTCGCCTATGTCTATTGGCGCGAAACCGGCGACATGAGCGTGTGGAAAGGTATTGCGCAAGACGCATTGATAATGAATATCGACGACCTCCTCTGCGTGGGAGCCACCGACAATATCCTCCTCTCCTCGACAATCGGGCGTAACAAGCACCTTATCCCGGGCGATGTGATTGCCGCTATCATCAACGGCACCGAGGAACTCCTTGCCGAACTCAAGGAGATGGGCGTTACAATCCACAGCACCGGCGGCGAGACTGCCGATGTGGGCGACTTGGTGCGCACAATCATCGTGGATAGCACCGTTACCTGCCGCATGAAGCGCGCCGATGTAATCAACAACGCAAATATCCGAGGCGGCGATGTGATTGTGGGTCTGTCGTCGTGCGGCACCGCTACCTACGAAAAAGGCTACAACGGCGGCATGGGTAGCAACGGTCTCACTTCGGCTCGCCATGACGTGTTTGCCAAATACCTCGCCGAGAAATATCCCGAAAGTTACGATGCGGCTGTGCCCACCGAACTTGTCTATTCCGGCAACGTCGCTCTCACCGACGCGGTGGAGGGTGCGCCAATCAACGCAGGGCAACTCGTGCTCTCAGCTACTCGCACCTATGCGCCTGTAATCAAGAAGATTCTCGACGAAATGCGCCCCAAAATCCATGGCATGGTGCACTGCTCGGGTGGAGCGCAGACCAAAATCATGCACTTCGTTACCGATAAGCATGTAATCAAAGACAACCTC
Organism: Muribaculaceae bacterium; assembly: GCA_051878395.1. Lineage (GTDB taxonomy): Bacteria > Bacteroidota > Bacteroidia > Bacteroidales > Muribaculaceae > W0P31-042. The sequence continues at coordinate 3,430 of JBJEKB010000061.1, read as the reverse complement.
TTCCCCATTCCTCCCCTATTCAAACTCATCCAAGAGCAATCGGGCACCGACTGGAAGGAGATGTACAAAGTGTTCAACATGGGACACCGAATGGAGATTTACCTCGCCCCCGAGGATGCCGAGCGTGTGATAGAGATTTCGAAGAGTTTCAATATCGACGCTCAAATTGTGGGTCGCGTGGAAGATGCCGCTCAAAATTCACTCACCATCATCTCACCCTACGGCACTTTTGAATATTAAACCTCTTATCATTGCCACAATTGCGGTGGCGATTGCCGCCATCGCCGGTTGTGGCGGCAAAAATGCGACACCGACTGAGGAGGAACACCACCTCCCCGACACCTTGCGTGTGGGCACTCTCTACAGCCCTACTTCCTATTTCCTCTACAAGGGGGAAGAGATGGGCTATGAATACGAACTCATTTCCAATCTTGCCAAGGACAAGGGGATGAAACTCGACATCAAGGTGGCTCACACCATGAACGCCATGCTCGAGATGCTCGATTCGGGGCTTATCGATGTGATTGCCTACGAGATTCCCATCACCGCCGAATATCGCAACAGGGTGATTCACTGCGGCAAGCAAAACATCACTCACCAGGTGCTCGTGCAGCATGTGGGGAAAAAGGACACCCTCCTCACAGATGTAACACAACTCCCCGGCAAGGAGGTGTGGGTGATTAAAGACTCGAAATACGACGCGCGGCTCCACAACCTCGACAATGAATTGGGCGGCGGCATAGGAATACGCACTATCGACAAAGACACCCTCATCGCCGAAGACCTCATTGAAATGGTAGCCAACCGCACCATCCCGCTCACTATCGTGGATAGCGACATCGCACGCCTCAACAAGACCTACTACACCAATATCGACATCAGCCTGCAAGTGAGCCTCGACCAAAAATCGTCGTGGGCGGTGGCAAAAGACCACCAATGGCTTGCCGATTCTATCGACGCCTGGACATCGCAGGCGGGTGCCGAGGCTACATCGAAGCGGCTTCTGAAACGATATTTCGAGATGAGCAAGCGCACCCTCGGAATCGACTACCACCTCACTCTCAAGCACGGTAAGATATCGCCATACGACAATTTTTTCAAGCAGTATTCGCAATCTATCGGCTGGGACTGGCGCCTGCTCGCCGCACAAGCCTACACCGAATCCCACTTCGACAACAATGTGGTGTCGTGGGCGGGAGCGCGCGGATTGATGCAGATTATGCCCAAAACCGCCGAAGCCTATGGGTTGTCGCCCGAGAATGTAACAAATCCGCAACTCAATATCGAGGCGGCGGCAAAAATCATCAGAGACCTCGACAAAAGCCTCAAAAGCAAGGTGCCCGACGAGGCTGAACGCATCAATTTTATCATAGCTGCCTATAATTCAGGCATCGGGCATGTGTATGACGCTATCGAAATCGCAAAAATCACCGGCAAAAACCCGCAAATTTGGGAGGGAAACGTTGCCGAGGCGATACTTCTGAAGGCGCATCCCGAGTATTACAACAACGAAGTGTGCCGTTTTGGTTATTTTAAAGGAAAACAAACCATCGAATATGTTGCACAAGTCAAAAAGATTTATCACCTTTACAAAGCAAAAATCAAATATTAACTAACTACACAATTAAGATTATGAAAAAGAAAATCTTTACCGCAGCCATGGCTCTTGTTCTTGCCGGCTCAATGACTTTCACTTCTTGTATCGGAAGTTTTGCACTCAGCAACAAAGTTCTTGCTTGGAACCAACAGGTGGGCAGCAAATTTGTCAACGAACTCGTGTTCTTTGCATTCTGGATTGTCCCTGTGTATGAAATTACCACCCTCGCCGACGTTCTCGTTATAAATAGTATCGAATTCTGGAGCGGTAGCAACCCGGTTGCCTACAAAGGCGAAAAAGCTATCGACACCGAGAGCGGTCGCTACCTCGTTAAATGCGACGAGACCGGCTACACCATCACAAGCACTCAAGATGGCAGCGTTGTGAAATTTGCTTTCCACGAAGAAGACAACTCATGGTCGCTCGACCAAGATGGCAAATCGATTAAATTCATGACCTTCATCGACGACAGCCATGTGAAAATGCTCACCCCCGATGGCGACTTCCAAACCGTGGAACTCTCTCAAGCCGGCGTGTATGCCTATCGCCAAATGGTTACCGGCAACTATTTCGCTATGAAATAATTAGTTCAACGTTCTCGTAAGGACTCGATACATCGCGTCCGCACCGGTTGGATTGATTTATCCCCCATTGTATTGGCGGGATTTACATCCGATTGTGCGGACGCGATGTATCGAGGCCCTACCACCAATTGGATTACCGATGCCCGCAAGTTGCATCACATAGCCCGAATAATCAGTGCTCGAGGCATCCTACGTTGCCGCCCTCAGCTTTTAGCGGACAGGGATATTTGGAAATACTAAATTTCGCCAATATTTAGTGTTTGGAAATACTAAATTTCGCCAATATTTAGTGTTTGGAAATACTAAATTATGCCAATATTTAGTGTTTGGAAATACTAAATTATGCCGATTTTTAGTGTTTCGAAATACTAATCGGAAAAGCAAAAACCGGGCAACTTTTTGTTGCTCAGGGCTTAAAGGCTATAATGGTGGTGGTGCAGAATTAAGGGGTTGTGTCATTTCACTCGCGAGGGGTTCTTGGCGATGAACTCCTTCCAGGAGCTGCACCCCTTTTTGGGCTTGGGACGCGACGACTCGTAGTAGTGGCACAGCGCGGCTCCGAGGGCATCGGTTGCGTCGAGGAAATCGGGCATATTCTCCTTGGGAATCGACAGAATGCGTCGCAGCATCTCGGCTACCTGCTCCTTGCTTGCAGCACCGTTGCCGGTGATTGCCTGCTTGATTTTTAGCGGGGCATATTCCACAATGGGGATGTCGCGCGCCAATGCCGCAGCCATTGCCACCCCTTGCGCACGCCCTAGTTTGAGCATCGACTGCACATTCTTGCCGAAAAACGGCGCCTCAATCGCGAGTTCGTCGGGCAGGTATTGCTCGATGAGTCCCGTAACCCGCTCGAAAATGCGGCGCAACCGCAGATAGTGGTCGTCAAACTTGCTCAACTTTATCACACCCATGGCAATCACACTCAGCTTCTTGCCATTCACGCCGAGCAAGCCATAGCCCATCACATTCGTTCCCGGGTCGATGCCTATGATTATTCTCTCATACTCCATCGAGCCCTCCTATATTTCGATTTTCTCCATGATTGTGGGGAATCCGGGCGCTTTGTTGCCGAAACGCTCCACAAATTCGCCAATCACTCTGCTTCCGTCTTTGAGACTCCACTCCTCCAGCACATCGAGCGAATCGACATCATACTGGATGGAATAACTGTGGTGCTTTTCCTGCTCCTCCACCGTCATGATGAGAGCAAGGCGCGGGTTGCGAAGCTGTCGCGAAGCCACCGATT
>JBJEKB010000060.1:0-4840 GCA_051878395.1 Muribaculaceae bacterium | reverse complement strand
ATATTCGAGTCCATCAATTACACCAATATCCTTTACGGTTAATTTCTTACCTTTTGGTGTAGAGATTAGAGGAGCACCAGAGGTAAGATCATACAAGATATTTTCGCCGTCCGAATATTTATTATTGGAATACTTTATTGTTACTGTAGTATTAACCAAACGTTGTTTTAGTTTCTCATAGAACCCCAATATAATAAGATTCCTGAAACTAAATGGATCAAAGTCTCTATAAGATTTTAACTTTCCCAGTTTTTTAGGGTCATGAAGTACAGGTAATGAAAGTGACATAGTATCTGTAAATTCAGTAGATGTAACACGAAAACGATACTTGACTTCTCTAAAATATAAGTTATCATCAACAATAGAATCTACACCGACTATTCTGAATTTCTTATTCACTAAAGCATCATAGCGAGTACTGCCATAAGTTACTCCTTCTTTATAAATAACACAATGGTGGTATAATGCGAACCAGTTGTATGAACCATTTCGTTTATCATGTTCACAAGGTAGAAATTGTATTTCTTGACCAATTAAAGAATGAAGTCTATTACGATGGAAAGTATATAGGCTATCATAAGGAGCCTGGGCTATGGTGTCCTTTTTTACTAAAGGAATTGGTTTATAAGAAGAAATTTGCCCCCAACAAGGAAGATAAATGAAACAAATAAGGATTATAACTACGAATTTCATAAGTTGTAAATATATTTGAGGTTTTATATTTATGTTTTTTGGGTGGGCATTTTTATTGCTTTTGTGAAAATGCTTCAATGCAAAGTAACAAAATTTTCACCACATAGCAAATATGTTTTTTAGCATGTCTTTGCAATGCGTTCAACGTGATGCAGGTGGGATTTTTCAAGAAAATGAGGGATTGAAACATTTGTTATATACAATGAAACATTTGTTATAGGCTATAAATGAGAGGGATGGTAATTTTGCAACGTCGAAATAAACTCAACAAACGTAAAAAACCAAAATTGAATTATAATGAAAAAAATTACTCTATTTTTATTTGCCTGTGTTGCAATGTTTGCAACATGTTTCGCGCAGAGCGGAAATGCCATCGCTATGATTGGCGCATACAAAGATTATGCCGACCTTAAAGAGAATGGCGATGACGATGAGAAGGCGGCAGCCAAATGGTTTGTCGATAACGGCGTGGGTCAATATTATGGCGTGGAAGAACTCTACAACGGCACTGTTGACCTCACAAAACTTGCTGCAATGTGGATTATGATCGACCGCGAAGGAGCTTCGAGTGTTGAGGATTTTATGAAAAATTACACTGGTGGCAACTTCGGATTCAACAACGCTGTTGTGAAAGAGAAAATCGCTCAATTTCTCAAAGATGGCGGCAACATCCTTTTCACCAACCATGCCAACATCTTGCTCAAGGAAATCGGTCGTTATGAGAAGTATCCCGAGGTTGTGGGCTTCGGCACAGGTGGCAACAACAACGATGTGTGGGATGCCGGTGTGGTGTATGGCACCTGGAGCATGGAATCGGTGGCTTTCGACTACAGCACCGACCCGCTGTTTGCCAATATCGAGATGATGCCTGCCTCACGCCCTTGCGGACGCGAATACAAGGTGTTCCACCTCATGAGCGAGGGCTGGAAAGAGGACCACAACTGCTTGTGGTATTTCGACCTGCCCGAGAACAATGACAATGGCGACCCGACAAAATTTTCCAAACTCTACTCGCTCTACGGCGTTACTCCTCTCGCCATGTGGCCTCACATCGAGGACTATTGCGGTGGCGCTATTGCGCGCTGGGACCCGAAGGACGACTTCAAGGGCAGTTGCATCACAATCGGTTTTGCCGCCTATGAGTGGAACATGAATGTAGGCTCAAACACCTATCAAGCCAATATCGAGCAACTCACACTCAACGCTATTCGCGAACTTGCGCCTAATTTCGCAGGTGTGGAAGCCGCTGATGTTGCCGACGACGATGTTGTATCTACTACATATTACAATATTCAAGGTATAGAAGTGATGAATCCGGAGCAAAATGGTGTGTATGTTGTTAGAAACGCACATCGTTCGGGTTGCGTCACTACAGGCAAAGTGTTTTTTAATAAGTAAGTGTTAATTTCAATGTGGTGTAAGGGGCTGAAGCGATTTCAGCCTCTTATTAAAAAACATCGCAGCGAAAAACACCCAAAAATTTGAGTATAAACAAACTATAATACAAACTTTAAAACCAAAATTTGAAATGAAACATTTATTCTCTTTTGTTATGCTTCTTTGCCTTGCAATGAGCATCAACGTGGCAAATGCCAAAACTTATGTGATGATAACCAACGATGCCGAGACTCTCGACGACGATGAGCAAGCCGCAAAAGATTGGTTCCTCGGTCTCTCGGAAACTAAAGCAGGCAATTTCCTCTGCTATACAGCAGCCGCGGTTGCTGATGGTCAAATAAACCTTGAAGGTATTGATTGCGTGTGGGTAAACTTCGACAAAGTGGGCGAAGGCACAGTAGAAGAATTCTGGACAAACTATTCAGGAAGCCTCTCCGGTGAGACATTCCTCGCAAAACTCGGTGATTACTGGAAAACAGGCGGTAACATCCTCTTCACCAACCACGCCAATATCCTCGTGAACAAACTTGGTCGCTACAATGTTTTGCCGGGCAACTTTGGCTGCGGTGCCGGTAGTGATAACAGCGACGCATGGTCGGTGTGTGTAGAATATGGCACATGGAGCACTGATGCTACCCGTTTTGACCACTCTGGAGACCTATTATTCAGTGACATTGAAATTGTTACCGGCAACAGAGACGAACAAAACACCTACAAAAAAATCATGCTTCTATCGGGCGATTACAAAGAAGACCACAACTGCTGGTGGTGGTTCGACCTTCCCGAAGGCAATGACAATGGCAACCCCGAAAAGATGACAAAACTTAAAGAACTCTATGGCGTTACATTGCTTGCCACACGTGAGGACATTAAAGATTATTGCGGCGCAACAATTTGCTACTGGGATGCTTTCGGCGATTTCAAAGGACATGCCTACTCAATTGGTATGGGTGGATATGAATGGAATGTAAACCAAGGCACCAATGCATATCGCGGCAATATTGAGAAACTCACCCTCAATGCTCTCGCAATCCTCGCTTATGACGAGACTCTCTCAACAGGTGTTGAGGCTGTTGACACCGACAATTCGGCTGTCGTAGCCACCGAATACTATAACCTCCAAGGTGCACGCATCGCAAATCCCGAAAACGGCATCTTCATTGTGAAACGTGTTATGGAATCGGGCAAAGTTGCTACAAGCAAAGAAATAATTAGATAACAGTTTGGGCTTACAAATAAGATACTGATTGAAAATTAATAACAGGTTAACTTTTTAGACAATTAAGTGCTAAGTACGCAGAAATGGGGGCGAAGTGATTCGCTCCCATTTTTCTCACTTCATCGCCGAGCCGCAAACCATTGGAGGGCGTTTTAAGATGAAAAATTGGAATAAGTGTAATTTTTGGCACCCATTAAAGTGGAAAAAGTGTAAAAAATCACCCCCGCCAAAGTGGAAAAAGTGTAAAATTCGCTTGCTGTTTAACCGGAAAAAGTGTAATTTTGCGGCATAATCAAACCGGAATAAGTGTTATGCTAAGAAGAAAAATACAATCAACATTGCAAGAATACTTTGTTGCCGACTCCAATAAGGTTTTGCTTCTCGACGGTGCGCGCCAAATTGGTAAATCGTTTATTATCCGCCACGAAGCAAAAAAGCATTTCAAGAACTACATAGAAATCAACTTCTTGGAAGATAAAAACGGAGAGCGACTGTTCGATGGCGTAACATCCACCGATGATTTCTATCTAAAACTTAGTGCCATAGCCGGAGAAAAAATGGGGACGAAAAAGGATACTATTGTATTTCTCGATGAGATACAAGCCTATCCTTCTCTGCTGACACTTCTTAAATTCCTAAAAGACGAAAACCGATTTAATTATATCGCCAGCGGTTCTCTACTCGGCATAACTCTCAACAAAACGCTTTCAAAACCGGGAGGTCGTATATTGAAGAGAAAAATGTACCCACTCGATTTTGAAGAATTTCTTTGGGCAAATGGCGTAGGAGAAGAAGTGATAGCCTATATGCGTGAGCAATTCACCAAAGAAATGCCAATTAGCGAGCCTCTGCACAAGAAATTCCTTGATTTGTTTAAGAAATATCTACTCATCGGAGGGTTGCCCGATGCCGTTAATACATTTATCGAAACAAGCAACATCATGGCTGTGCGCGCCGTTCAGGATGAAATTTACGACCTTTACAAAGGTGACGCTTCACAATATGATAATGAGAACTCCCTTAAAATCAAGCGAATATACGAAATGATTCCTTCTAATATGGAAAACAAAAAGAAGCGCTTGTGCTATCAAGATATTGAAGGAATAAAAGGACGAAGAAGTGCCAATTATGAAGCTGAACTGGAATACTTGGTGCATTCCGGCATTTCTCTTGATGTTATTGCAGTTTCAAATCCCAAGTTTCCGCTAATAGAGTCGGGGCACAAGACGTTGATTAAGCTATATCTCAACGATGTGGGACTTCTTACCAATATTTTGTATCGCTACAACATCAATGCTGTCATCTCAGAAGAGCCGGAAATTAATCTTGGGGCTGTATATGAAACCGTTGTGGCGCAGGAACTGAAAGCCCATGGCTACTCCTTGCGATATTACGACAACAAAGCAAAAGGGGAGGTGGATTTTCTTGTTGATAATTACGACACCCTTAGTGCTATGCCTATCGAGGTAAAATCGGGAAAGGATTTCAAAACACACCGGGCTTTGGACAAATTTGTGGACAACGAAGAAT
>JBJEKB010000059.1:0-4854 GCA_051878395.1 Muribaculaceae bacterium | reverse complement strand
TTCCCGATGTTATCGTCAATGTAGTGGTATCGTCTAACATCGAAAGAAACCTATGTCTTTCGACCGAACTCATTGATATGGACCGGAGTATGGTCATCGCCCTAAATATGTATGATGAGTTGGAGAAGAGTGGCTGCTCACTCGACTACAAGACATTAGGCAAGATGATAGGTGTGCCCATGGTGCCCACAATATCTAAGACAGGCGAGGGTATTAACGAATTGCTCGACAGCATTGTGAGTGTCTATGAGCACACTCACGACACTGTAAGGCACGTTCATGTGAATCTCGGTGGCGACATCGAGGAGGCAATTAAGAGCCTAAAAGATGAAATCAAGAAGAATCGCGACATTCTGCCTCAATTCTCCCCGAGGTACATCGCTATCAAATTGCTGGAACGGGATAAGGAAATTGAAGATTCATTGAAAGATTCTCCCCACTACAGCAAGTTAATCGCCATGCGCGACCGCGAGGTGAAACATATCGAAAACGATCACGATGGCGATGTGTCCTCTATCATTGCGAGTGAGAAATATGGCTTTATTGCCGGTGCATTGCGCGAAACATATCAGTTGCCCGAGGAGAAACAAACCGACAAAACTTTCATCATCGACTCCATCGTTACAAGCAAATTGCTCGGTTTCCCCATTTTCATTGTGATAATGTGGCTTATGTTCTGGGCTACATTCAACCTTGGGGCATATCCTATGGAATGGATTCAAGCGCTTGTTGATTTTGTAGGCGACCTTATCAGGCATAATATGCCATCGGGACCTCTTAAAGATTTGATTGTCGATGGCATCATTGGCGGTGTCGGTGGTGTGATTGTGTTCCTTCCAAACATTATGCTGCTGTATTTCTTCATCTCGTTTATGGAGGATTCGGGGTATATGGCGCGTGCCGCGTTCATAATGGACAAATTAATGCACAAGATAGGCTTGCACGGAAAGAGTTTCATCCCTATGATTATGGGGTTTGGCTGTAATGTGCCTGCTATTATCGCTACACGGAGCATCGAAAGCAAGAGTAGCCGATTGATTACCATTCTCATAAATCCGTTTATGTCGTGTGGGGCCAGGCTTCCGGTGTATATTATGTTTGTAACGGCGTTTTTCCCCAACAATTCGGCATTTGTGTTGCTTTCGCTCTATTTGCTCGGCATTGTTGTGGCGATGCTCACGGCAAGATTGCTTCGCAAATTCTGGTTTAAGAAAGATGAAACTCCATTTGTAATGGAGTTGCCGCCATACCGAATACCCACAATGAAATCATCGCTTCTACACATGTGGGACAAAGGAAAGCAATATTTGCGCAAGATGGGTGGCGTTATATTGCTCGCCTCTATTATTGTGTGGACTTTGAATTATTTCCCGCGCGATTTGAATGTGTCGTCCGACGAGATGACGCCTCAACAAATTGCTGAGCAGCAAGAAAATTCATATCTCGGTCAAGTGGGTAAATTTATCACTCCGGTTGTGGAGCCTATTGGAATGAATTGGAAGATGTCTATCGCCTTGATTTCCGGCACATCTGCCAAGGAAATAATATTATCGACACTTGCAGTGCTGTATCCCGATGAAGGCACCTCGGAGGAGTCGTCTTTAAGCCAGCGATTGCAGAAGATAAGTGCCGAGTCCGATTCTCCCGATTTCTCTCCTCTTGTCGCACTTTCCTTCATGGTGTTTGTTCTTTTGTGCTTCCCGTGTATTGCGTCTATAGTCGCAATTGTCAAAGAAACCGGCAGTTGGAAATATGGGCTGTTCTCGGTGGTATATAACACCTCGGTTGCATGGTTGATGGCATTCCTTGTTTACAATCTGGGTGCTATTCTGATGTGTTGATAATGGATGTGAGCGTAGATGCTTTATTGATAATCTCGCTCCATTCATTTTCCGGCACCGAGTCGCTTGTAATCCCGCCACCGACATAGATAGTGTAGCATTTCCTGTCGAATGTGAGGGAACGGAGATTAACATAGAATTGGAAGTGTCCCGATTGACGTAGAAGTCCGAAGTATCCTCCATAATAGCGCCTTTTGTGCTTCTCTATTGAGGCGATGAAACTTATAGCTTCCTCTTCGGGGAATCCGCTCACTGCCGGCGTCGGGTAGATGCTATCCACCAAATTCAGTGCATCTCTACCGGCGATTTTGCAAGAGATATCGTTGCAGAGATGCTCCACCGGTCCGGCGTTGCGAGTGTAGGTGGAGGATATTGATGGCGTCGCACCGAAGGATTTGATTTTGTCAACAATGAAATCGGATACGATTTTTTGTTCAACCTTCTCCTTTGATGTCCATTCAATTCCGCATCCACACTTTTTTGTGCCTGCCAATGCCATAGTCGAGAATACCGTGCCATCGTATTTTCCGAGCAATTCGGGTGTCGCGCCAAGCCAAAAGCCTGTTTCTTGCGTATTGAAGATGAACACGGTGGCATTGGGGTATTTATTGGCGAGAGCACGAATAATCTTGCACCAATGTTCTGCACCGATGTCGCTCGGTGTGGTGATAGGGTGGGAGAGTATTGCCTTTTTTAATAATCCTGCTTGAATTGCGCTGATTATGGCTTCTGCCTGCTCAAGATATTCCTTTTTCGAGATATATGGCTCACTTGCGTCGGCGATTGCCTCGTTGTTGCTCATCGAGGTTGCAAGAAATTCTGTTGCCGACACTTGATTGACGATTTTCACAATCGGAAATTGTGTGCAGTCGAAAGGCGCGATGATAAATGTGTCGTTATCGCTTGCTTGTGTGTGAGTTTGTGCTCCGAAAGTGAACTCATCGTCCCCCGGCTCCCTAATAGCAAAGAATCGGGCATTGGTTTTGATTGCTTTTACTATTGCGCTCTCTGTAACAAGATTCATTATTCAACTATCTTGCCGATTAAATCGTAGGGCATCGCCTCGGTGATTTCAACTTTGTAAAATTCACCTATTTTCAACTCTTTTTCTTTGGAAATGAGCACTTCTGGATCGACCTCGGGAGAATCGAATTCTGTTCTTCCTACATAATATTCATCTTCCTCACGGTCGATGACTGCAACCAGCGTTTTTCCAACTTTCGATTCATTGATTTCGGCGGATATTTCTTGTTGCAATGCCATAATCTCATCGAGGCGAGATTGTTTTATGTCGTCGGGAATAGAGTCTTCGTAGTGTTGGGCAGCAAATGTGCCATCTTCTTCACTATAGGCAAATGCGCCCATGCGTTCAAATCGCGCTTTTTTGACAAATTCCTTTAATTCCTCAAATTCAGCTTCACCCTCACCCGGGAATCCCACCATCAAGGTAGTGCGGATGTTGATGCCCGGCACCTCGTTTCTGATTTTTTCAAGGAGGGCATAAGTCTCCTCTTTGTCGATATGACGGCGCATATTTGAGAGAACCTTGGTGCTGATATGTTGCAAGGCGATATCGAGATATTTGCACACTTTTTTGTGCTCGCGCATCACTTTGAGTATCTCATAGGGGAATTGGGCAGGGTAGGCGTAATGAAGCCTAATCCATTTTACGTCGGGAATCTGCGCCATGCGGTCGATAAGTTCGGGCAATTTAAGCGTGCCATCGATATCAAGTCCGTAGGACGACAAATCTTGGGCAATCACATTAAATTCTTTGACTCCGCGTTGCACAAGCATCTTCACCTCGGCAATTATTTCATCAATCGGGCGAGACTTGTGGCGCCCGGTGATGAGAGGAATCGCACAAAAGGCGCAGAATCGGTTGCAGCCTTCGGAAATCTTAATATATGCGTGATGGCTTGGTGTGGTGATAACCCTGTCGTATATCGCGGTGGATGGCTTGGTGAGTTCTAAATCGGATATGAGATTTTCCCAATCAAACTTGCCATAAAATTTGTCCACCTCGGGTATTTCTGTGTTTAAGTCGTCGAAATAACGCTGTGAGAGGCACCCCATTACATAGAGGCGCTTAATTTTCTTGTGTTTTTTTGCATCGCAAAACTGAAGAATAGTGTTTATCGATTCTTCTTTGGCGTCTCCAATAAATCCGCATGTGTTTATTACTACAATTTCTCCTTCCACATTGTCGGAATCGTGGGCGACTTCATACCCTAAATCTTTGAATCGCTTGAGAAGTCGTTCTGAATCCACCAGGTTCTTGGAGCAACCAAGAGTAATGACATCGATTCTGTTTTTCTTCATTTTGCTCTTATTATTTGGAACCAAACAAAGACTTTACAAATTCTCGCTTGCGGAATAGTTGCAAGTCTTCCATTCCTTCGCCAAGACCTATATATTTCACCGGAATCTTAAATTGGTCGCTGATGCCTATCACAACACCGCCTTTGGCTGTTCCGTCGAGCTTGGTAATGGCAAGTTCGTTCACTTCGGTAGCGGCAACAAACTGTTTTGCTTGCTCGAAAGCGTTTTGACCTGTGGAGCCGTCCAAAACGAGAAGAACCTTGTGGGGAGCCTCGGGAACAACTTTGCGCATCACATTTTTAATCTTAGTGAGCTCGTCCATAAGACCTTTCTTATTGTGAAGACGACCGGCTGTGTCGATAATAACAACATCGGCATTGTTTGCTTTGGCAGAGCTTATTGTGTCGTAGGCAACCGATGCCGGGTCGCTACCCATTTTTTGCTTTATCACGGGTACTCCTACACGTTCACCCCAGATGTCGAGTTGTTCGACAGCAGCTGCACGGAATGTGTCGGCAGCCCCAAGCACAACTTTGTTTCCTGCTTTCTTAAATTGGTAGGCGAGTTTGCCGATAGTGGTGGTTTTGCCAACACCATTCACGCCCACAACCATAATAACGTATGGCTTCTTATCTGCCGGGACAACAAAATCTCCTTCCGCATCGGTGTCGCATTCGGTGAGCATGTCGGT
>JBJEKB010000058.1:0-4865 GCA_051878395.1 Muribaculaceae bacterium | reverse complement strand
ACACCTGCAATATTTTCATTCTCGGCAGCCACCTCAAGTGCCTTCACAAGTTGGTCGTAGGTAGCTGTTTCGCCTTCGGAGCCGCCCATAAGTGCGAGAAACTCATTTCCGGCGTCTTCGCAATCATTGAATCCGCCTTCGAGATTGACAAGAAGCACCGAGTTTTTGTCGATAGATACATTCTCTTTGCTCCCCGAGCCAAACGCAATCGCGCTCATGGCAAACATCATAATCGACATAATTGTCATTATGATAGTAGCCAAAAACATTGCCACTAAGGTGCCGACAAAAGCGCCAAGGGCAGTAGTGAAAAAATTCTTCATTTTTTATTTAGTTTTGTGTTTATATTTGCATTTCATCGGTGTGATGCCGTTATGCGCCACACTTAATTTGCAAAGATAGTGCAATCAAAAGCAATATCAAAATAAAAACAAAAGTTTTTTGCAAATCACCGATTTAGCACTCAGTTTTTTGTCTTCCAATCCTCTTTGTGGTCGGCAAATTTGGGCGGCTGGATTTTTTGTGGTATTTTTACGGAATAATTCAGTATTTATGTCGATAGTTGAGGTTTCTTCGTTGGACGATGCGCGGTTGGCTCCGTATTGCGGGCTCACCGAGGCACAGTTGCGCTATGGATTGTCCGATTTCGGCGAGTTGTTTATCGCCGAGAGTCCGAGAGTTATTAATGTGGCGCTGAATGCCGGCTATTCCCCCGTTTCGCTTCTTTGCGAGGCGAAGCATATTGCGGGTGATGCTGCCGACATTGTGGCGCGATGTGGCGACGATGTGCCGGTGTTTACCGGTAGTCGCGATTTGCTTTCACGGCTCACCGGCTACACTCTCACGCGCGGTGTGCTTTGCGCGATGCGTCGTCCGGTCCCGAAGAGCCTTGCCGATGTGGTTGCTGGAGCGGGGCGTGTTGTAGTCATCGACGGAGTGGTCGATTCTACCAATATCGGTGCGATTTTTCGTTCGGCTGCGGCTCTCGGAATCGACGCTGTGCTGCTCACTCCCGGCTCTTGCGACCCGCTCAACCGCAGGGCGGTGAGGGTGAGTATGGGCTCGGTGTTTCTTGTGCCATGGACTTGGCTCGATGTGCCTGTCGCTTCGCTCCGCGACTATGGGTTCAAGGTGGCTGCCATGGCGCTTACCCACGATTCCATCTCGCTCGACGATCCTGTTCTGCGCCGGGCTGAGCGCCTCGCAATAGTGATGGGTACCGAGGGGGATGGCTTGTCGCGCGAGACCATCGCCGATTGCGATTATGTGGTGCGCATCCCCATGTCGCATCAGGTCGATTCGCTGAATGTGGCGGCTGCTGCGGCTGTGGCTTTTTGGGAATTGCGTGTGCGATAGCGGGCGGGAATTGCCATTTTTGCTCGTTTTGAGTCCGTTTTGACCGGGTATTTGCAATTTTTGGGATAAAAATAGGGCTTGCGTCAAAAAAAATTCGCATATTTGCAAAATATTTAATTCATATTTATTGTTATGGAGATTACTGCTGCTCAACTTGCTGCGATGGTGCAAGGCGAAGTCGTTGGCAATCCTGAGGCTAAGATTAATAATTTCGCTAAAATCGAAGAGGGTAGGGAAGGTTGCCTTTCTTTCCTCGCAAATCAGAAATATACACATTATATATATAGCACTCAATCTTCGGTTGTGCTCGTGCGCAAGGATTTTGTTCCCGAGGAGGCGGTTTCCGCCACTTTGGTGAAGGTTGACGACCCTTATGCGACTATCGCTACTTTGCTTAATTTTGTGAATGCTCAGATTCCGGCAAAGCAGGGTAGGGAGAATCCTTGCTATATTACCGAGGGCGCTTCCGTGCCCGATTCTTGCTATGTGGGCGCTTTTGCCTATGTTGGCGCAAATGCGCGCGTGGGCGAGCACACTCAAATCTATCCGCAAGCCTATATCGGCGATGATGTTGTGATTGGCGACAATGTAATCATTTATTCCGGTGTGAAAATCTATCGCGGATGTCGCATCGGCAATAATTGCATCATTCATTCGGGCGCAGTTATCGGTGCCGATGGTTTCGGCTTCGCTCCTGTGAATGGCGAGTACGAGAAAATTGCCCAGATTGGCAATGTGGTGCTTGAAGACAATGTCGAGGTTGGTGCCAACACCACTATCGACCGCGCTACTATGGGTAGCACTATAATTCGTCGCGGCGTTAAGCTCGACAACCTCATTCAGGTGGCTCACAATGTCGAGATTGGCGAGAACACCGTGATGGCAGCCCAAGTGGGTGTCGCCGGCTCCACCAAAATCGGCAAGCACAATATGGTGGGCGGTCAAGTGGGATTTGCCGGGCATATCCACATTGGTGATAACTGCAACTTCGGCGCTCAGTCGGGTGTGCCTAATAGCGTGGGCGATGGCAAAACTTTGCTCGGAACCCCGGCTATCGACTACCGCGAGTTTGCCAAGATGTTCGTTTACAGTAAAAACCTTGCCGCTCTCAACAAGCAGGTTGCCGAATTGAAGAAAAAACTTGAAGAAAATAAGTAAAAACAAAGATAATGAAACAGCGTACACTTAAAGAATCATTTTCGGTGGAAGGTAAAGGCCTTCACACCGGATTAATTTCAAAAGCGACTTTCAATCCTGCTCCCGAAAATCATGGAATTAAATTCCAACGCATCGATTTGGAAGGTCAGCCGATTATCGATGCTGTGGCTGAAAATGTCGTTGAAACCCAGCGTGGTACAGTGATTGCCAATGGCCCTGCTCGCGTGAGCACCATCGAACATGCGATGGCTGCTTTGTATGCAGCCGAAATCGACAACTGCCTTATCACTGTCGATGCTCCCGAGCTCCCGATTCTCGATGGTAGCGCCAAGGAGGTGAGCTGCAAAATCATGGAAGTGGGCATCGAAGAGCAGTCGGAGGATAAAGACTACTACATCGTAAAACAGAAAATCGAAGTGCGCGACGACAATACCGGAAGTTCTATCGTTGTGCTTCCCGATGACGATTTCAGCATCGACACTATGGTGTCGTTTGAGTCGCCGGTGCTCAACAATCAATATGCAACGCTTCAAAATCTCAGCGATTTCAATGAAAGCATCTCGGCAAGCCGCACTTTCGTTTTTGTTCGCGAAGTTGAGCCATTGGTGAAAAACAATCTCATCAAGGGTGGCGACCTCGACAACGCTATCGTAATCTACGACGCTCCGGTTAAGCAAGACGACCTCGATCGCCTTGCCGATTTGATGGGTGTGCCGCGCAAAAATGTCAGCGAGTTTGGCTATATCAACAATGTGCCTCTCACAAGCGACAATGAGCCTGCGCGCCACAAATTGATGGATGTGCTCGGCGACATCGCTCTCATCGGGCGCCCGATTAAAGGTAAAATCCTTGCCACTCGCCCGGGCCACACCATCAACAACACTTTCGCTAAGAAAATCCGTCGCGAGATTCGTCGCCAGGAAATCCAGGCGCCTCTCTACAACCCCAATGTCGCTCCTTTGATGGATGTGAACCGCATTCGCGAACTCCTTCCTCACCGCTATCCGTTCCTCCTTGTCGATAAGGTTATCGATCGTGGCGACAGCTTCATCGTGGGCGTTAAGAATGTGTCGGGTAATGAGCCGTTCTTCCAAGGTCACTTCCCAAGCGAACCTGTAATGCCCGGTGTGCTCCAGGTGGAGGCTATGGCACAGGTGGGCGGCTTGCTCGTCTTGAGCCAAGTGGAAGACCCCGAGCGCTATTCGACCTATTTTATGAAAATTGATAATGTGAAATTCCGTCAGAAAGTCGTTCCCGGCGACACTTTGGTATTCCATTTGTCGCTCACCACTCCCATCCGCCGCGGATGCGCTGTGATGAAGGGTTATGCCTTCGTTGGCGAGAAAATTGTCAGCGAAGCCGAATTTATGGCACAAATCGTTAAGAATAAATAATCATTTGAAGTATGAAACAACCATTAGCCTATGTGCATCCTGCTGCCAAGATTGCCTCAAATGTGGTTATCGACCCCTTCGTAACTATCGACCAGAATGTCGAAATCGGAGAGGGCACTCGCATTGGTAGCAATGTTACTATCCTTGAAGGTGCTCGCATCGGTAAAAATTGCACAATTTTCCCCGGTGCTGTTATCTCGGCTATTCCTCAAGACCTCAAGTTTAACGGTGAGGAAACTGTTGCAATTATCGGCGACAACACCACTTTGCGCGAATGTGTAACCGTGAATCGTGGTACTGCCGCCAAAGGTAAGACCGTTGTGGGAAACAACTGTCTCATTATGGCATATTCTCACATCGCTCACGACGTTTGCGTTGGCGATAATGTAATTATGTCCAACTGCACCCAAGTTGCCGGTGAGGTGGTCATCGACAACTACGCCGTAATCGGTGGTGGTGCTCTCATTCACCAGTTCAGCCACATCGGTGCCCATGTCATGGTGCAAGGTGGTGCTCTTATCAATAAAGACATCCCACCTTATGTCAAGGCTGCTCGCACACCGATTAGCTATGCCGGTGTGAATTCAATCGGCTTGCGTCGTCGCAACTTTACCAATGAGAAAATTTGCGAGATTCAAGAAATCTATCGCTACCTTTATCTCTCGGGATTGAACAATAGCGACGCTATCGAAAGAATCGAAGCCGAATTGCCTGCTTCCAAGGAGCGCGACGAAATTATTATGTTCGTTCGCAACAGTAAGCGTGGCATTATTCGCGGCTATATTTAACGGATTTCTTTATTTCTAAAGATAATTGCGCTTTCGGTCCTCCGGAGGCGCAATTTTTTTTGCTCCTGTAAAACGCTGAATTACAGCGAATAGATAAAAACCGATGAAAAAAGTTGAAAAATAGTTGTGAAAAAATTTGGTGGGTAATGGAAAAGGGTGTAACTTTGCA
>JBJEKB010000057.1:0-23127 GCA_051878395.1 Muribaculaceae bacterium | reverse complement strand
AAAGCGGTTCACCTCCTTCTTGTATTGCTTGAAAATGCCCTTCTCTATCATAGCGGCGAAAACAGCCGACGAGATGCCGGAGTGTTGGAGGAGAGCCTTTTTAGCCACCTCAACTGCGTCGGAGTGTCGGAGCCACTGCGACATTTCGATGAAAGCAAGGAGCAGTTTCTCCTGCTTTTCGGCGCGCGACACCAGGTCGAAGAAGCGATTCATCGCATCGTTGTCGCCACGCTCACAAGTGAGAGTAACGTAGGTCTCTGTTTTGGGCGAATAGGACTGCACGACCCGCTCTGCGACATAGATAGCGTCTTTCTCGAGCAGTCGCATAATCACGGCGGCGACATTCTTGAAGCCGGTGAAGCGTTCCACCTCGTCGAGCTGGACCTTCGGGCGCGACGACACATATTGGAGCACGATTTTCTCGCGGTCGGAGAGCCGAGCGTCCTCGGTCTCGAAATAATCGGGGGAAGCCGTAACCACCGTCTCGCTCTCCACCTTCAGCCCCGAAGGAACGGCAGCCTTATACACATCGCCGATAGAGCAGAGATAGTAATCGGCAATCCACTGCCACAATTGGAGTTGAGGGCGGCGGAGGATAGGGGAGGAGTCGAGCAGAGCGGCAATCTCCTTCACCTCAAATTCGGTGGGGAGATTGTCGTGAATCGACATAACGATGCCGGTGTAGAACTTCTTTCTGCCGAAAGGCACAAGCACGCGCCAGCCGGGCTGCAACGCGTCGCGCATCTCCTCCGGGATGCGGTAGGTGAAATTGGCCTGGAGCGGCAAGGGCAATATTACATCGGCACAGATTCCCATTTGCTATGCCTCGGCAGGCTGTTCTTGCGGAGTGTCGTCGGATGGCTCGGGCGATTCTGTCTCTTCGGGTTCACCTTCGGGCTTGGCGGCGAGCAATTCGTCGGTTCTTGAAGCCCATTGGCGCTTGCCGAATATGCGCTCGACATCTTCGGTGAAGATAACCTCGCGCGAGAGGAGCACCTCGGTGAGTTCGTGGTGCCCTTCGGCATACTTGGTGAGAATCTCTTTGGCGCGATTGTATTGCTCATTGACGATGCGCGAAACCTCGTCGTCGATAAGTTTTGCGCGCTCGTCGCTATAAGGCTTGGTGAAGCCGTAGGCTTGACCGGTGGAGTCGTAGTAGGACAAGTTGGGCAACTTTTCGCTCATACCGAAATAGGTAACCATGGCATACGCCTGCTTGGTTACGCGCTCAAGGTCGTTGGCAGCGCCGGTAGAGATGCAGCCAAGGAAAAGTTCTTCGGCAGCGCGACCACCGAGGAGCGAGCACATCTCGTCGAGCATAGCCTGAGTGGTGGTGATTTGGCGTTCCTCGGGGAGATACCAGGCAGCGCCGAGTGCCTTGCCGCGCGGCACGATAGTAACCTTGATAAGCGGATTGGCATATTGCAGGTGCCAGCTGAGCGAAGCGTGTCCCGCCTCATGGACGGCGATAGAGCGGCGCTCATCTTCGGTGATAATCTTGGAGCGTTTCTCGAGACCGCCGATGATGCGATCCACGGCATCCATAAAATCTTGGCGTTGCACATGGGTTTTCTTGCGACGCGCAGCTATAAGCGCAGCCTCGTTGCACACATTTGCGATATCGGCACCCGAGAAGCCGGGAGTCTGCCTTGCGAGGAGTTCGAGGTCAACGCTCTCGTCCATCTTGATTTTGCGCAAGTGAACCTTGAAAATCTCCACGCGGTCGTTGAGTTCAGGAAGTTCGACATAAATCTGGCGATCGAAACGCCCGGCGCGCAAGAGCGCCTTGTCGAGGATGTCAACGCGGTTGGTGGCAGCGAGGATAATCACGCCGCTATTGGCGCCGAAACCATCCATTTCGGTGAGGAGCTGGTTGAGCGTGTTTTCGCGCTCATCGTTAGAGCCCATATTCGGATTCTTGCCACGGGCACGCCCCACAGCATCGATTTCATCGATAAACACGATGCAAGGAGCCTTCTCCTTGGCTTGACGGAAGAGGTCGCGGACGCGCGAAGCACCCACACCCACAAACATCTCGACAAAGTCGGAGCCGGAGAGCGAGAAGAAAGGCACGTTTGCTTCGCCGGCGACAGCCTTTGCGAGGAGCGTTTTACCGGTTCCCGGAGGACCCACCAAGAGCGCGCCTTTCGGGATTCGCGCACCGAGTTCGGTGTAAGCCTGCGGGTTCTTGAGGAATTGCACAATCTCCTCCACCTCGGTTTTAGCCTCGGAAAGACCGGCAACATCGTTGAAAGTAACGCGATTGTTGCTGTTTTTGTCGAAAAGTTGGGCTTTCGACTTGGCGACGCTGAACACACCGCCTCCACCACCGCCACCGCTTCCGCTCATGCGGTTCATGAAGAAAATCCAGAAGATGATGAGGAGCAAAACCGGACCGAAGCCCCAAATCCAGGAAGAAATGTCGCTGCTTGTATCGTATTTTACATCGCCGACTTTCACACCCGACGCTTCCCATTTTTCGGTTTCCTTATTGAACGCATCCACGCTTGGCACATGGGTGGTGATAGAAGCCTTGGAGCCATCTTTGTATTGCTCTTTGGTGAAAATTTTCTGTGCGAGAGTGTCGGAAAGTTGGGCAATCGCCTCATTTTTATTGGAGAGGACGGTGATGCTTGTAATCCCACCTTTCTCGGCATAGGACTTAAATTCCGACCATGTTACCTCCTTCTCGATTTCGTTGCCGGAGGTCATATATCCCACGAGCAGACCGCCAAGGATAAGCGCATAGATCCAAAAGATGTTCATTCTCTTGAAAACATCGAAAGGGGAGTTATTTTTTTTCTTGATATCGCTCATAAAAAAAAGAGTATAAAATTATTAATCTAAATCGGGTATTATATTGATAGGCGCATCGTTCCAAAGCTC
Source organism: Muribaculaceae bacterium (assembly GCA_051878395.1). Lineage (GTDB taxonomy): Bacteria > Bacteroidota > Bacteroidia > Bacteroidales > Muribaculaceae > W0P31-042. The sequence goes on along the minus strand of JBJEKB010000057.1, from coordinate 20,241 downwards.
CTCAAGGCGATAGTAATCGCGGAACTCCGGGAGAAAAATGTGGACATAGACCGTACCATAATCGAGCACAATCCAATGAGCATTGGCATAACCGTCGCAATTATAAGGTTTCATCGAAGTGTGTTCGCGGACATAATCCTCGACGGAATCGGCAATCGCCGACACTTGGTTTGTGGAATTACCATTGCAAATAATGAAATTGCGTGTTGTAGCCGACTCGAATTTAGTTAAGTCGATATGTACTATGTTTTTGCCTTTTTTTTCCTGTATTCCTTCTATAATTCTTTGTATCAGTTCTTTTTCTTCTGTCATTCTCAATTAAATATTTTTCGGTGTAAAGTTAGTAATAAAAATTTGATGTTACCAACAAATTACACGCGATATGGAAAAATTTCACCTAATTTATCATTAACCTATAACAATAACGGCAAAAACGGCAAAAAGTTCGCAAGAGCATTGTCAAAAATTGCGAGAGTGGCTGAAAAAGGGAATAAAAATTGGAAAAGTGTGAAAAATAGAGCGAAAAAACCTTGGAAAAGTGTAAGAAATGCACTAAATTTGCCTTGGAAAAGTGTAAAAAATAGGGCGAAAACGCCTTGGAAAAGTGTAAATATGATATATAGAACGCTTGATAATCAGATAGAAAGCCACTTTCTCAGACCGGGCGCATGTTGAATGTATATTTATTAGTTCTTTTTGTATGACGCATAGGATGTGTTTGTGGGAGAGAATTGGTAATTACGGCAAAAGTTTGTACCTTTGCAATGAAAAGCAATGAAAAACAAAACAGCATTATGAAACATCTTTTTTTACTCGCAATTATCGCTCTGTGGTGTGTTGTGCCTGCCTGGGCGCAGCCGAAAGCAGAGGTTAGAGCCGTGTGGCTTACAACCAACAGTAATCTTGACTGGCCATCGAAAAGCACTCTCAGCGAAAGCCAAATGAAAGAGGAACTCACCGATATCCTCGACCGCCTGAAAGAGGCAAATTTCAACACCATCCTATTTCAAGCCCAAGTGAAGGGAGATGTGGCATGGGAGTCGGAGATACAGCCTGCCATGCGCGCTCTCACCGGCAATGGTGCCAATCGAATGTCGTGGGATGTGAGCAAATATGTGATAGAGGAATGCCACAAGCGCGGAATGGAATGTCATGCGTGGATTGTGCCTTATAGGGTCGGCACTGCGAGCGAAGCTGCAAAATATGACAATAACCCGGTGAAACATGTGGTGAAACTCCACCCCGAATTGTGCGTGCTGTATAACAACGCCTATTATCTCGACCCCGGGCTTCCGGAGGTGAGAAGCTACCTTGTGGAACTATATCGTGAGGTTGTAACCAACTATGACTTCGACGGTTATAATTTCGACTACACCCGCTATCCCGGCAGCGCATTTGGCGATGATGAAAGTTATGCCAAATATGGCGGCGGCATGACGCTTGCCGACTGGCGAAGGCAGAATATCAACACCTTCGTGCACGAGTTTTACGATATGGTGAAGAGCATAAAGCCCGATGTGAAAGTGGGAGCGGCGCCGATAGGCACCTACAAGAACGTAAATGGCTCGGGAAATATGTCGGCATACAGCGATGTGTATCAAGACGCTTGCGAATGGATGCAAGCCGGGAAGCACGACCTGCTTGTGCCACAAATGTATTGGAACGAGAAATACGGCTTCTCCACCCACATGACAACATGGGTTGAAAATGGAGCCGGAAGGCAGATAGTCGTGGGACTTGCGCCCTATAAGATGCTCGACACCACCAACAACTGGGAATACACTGTGGTTACCGACCAGATTGAGAAAGTGCGAAACAAAGCGGGGATGAGCGGAGTGTGCTTCTTCCGCACCATGAATATCCTGGGGAGCGAAGCCAAGGTGCAGCAACTCTACAATGCCTTGCGAGATGACTATTTCAAGTATCCGGCGCACATCCCGGCGATGGACTACAACGGCGTAACCAAGCCAAACGCGCCGATAGGCACACACGCGAGCCGAAGCAATGGAATTTACACCATCTCATGGGAAAAACCGGCACTCAATGAGAAAGAGATAAAATATTACTGCGTGTATGCTTCGGAAAGCGAGACGGTCGATATCACCGATATTAAAAATTGTGTGGGGTTTGCCGTTACCGACACCAAGTGGGAATATGCTTCCGACAAAGAGGGGCTCCATTTTGCGGTTAGCGCCTTCGACACCAACTACTACGAGAGCGATGCCGCCATGGCAAGTGTCGATGGCATTGATGAGTCGCCGAAATTTTCGATAGGCGTGACAAACGGCACGCTCAACATTGTTGCCCTGAATGATATTGCAAGCGTGGAGGTGTTTGACCTTGCCGGACGCGCATCGGGACGCACAAGAATTTCGGGCAGAGGAGCAACTGTGGACAATCTGGCTCATGCAGTGTATCTTATAGTGGCAACAGACTGCAACGGAAATATATTTTCACAGAAAATTTCTATCTAAATGTTTTAGGATACAAAAAAAGTAGTACCTTTGTAAGGATAAATTTTAGAGAAACAATTAAAACAAATAAATAATGGAAATAACAGGTAAAATCATTGCAAAACTCGACTTGCAATCGGGAACTTCCAAAGCAGGCAACCAATGGAAGAAACAAGAATATGTATTGGAAACACAAGACGCATATCCTCGCAAAGTTCATTTCGACTTCTTCGGCGAGCGTGCCGACCAATATAATTTGAACATCGGCGACGTGATTAAATTGAGCTTCGACATCGAGAGCCGCGAATATCAAGGACGCTGGTACACAAGCATTCGCGGATGGAAAGCCGAACCTGCAGATGCCGCTGCTCCGGCAGCCGCACCGGTACAACAGGTAGCCGCCGCCGCGCCCGGGATGCCGGAACCCGATTTTTCGGCATCGAATGACCAGGGTGACGACCTTCCATTCTAAACGCGAAGCATCGCCATAACCACACGGAGAGAGGGCGCATAGCGTTCTCTCTCTTGCCTTTAAATACAGCAAATTATGTCGAAATATAAAATTCTCTTGGCGGTTGCCATGCTCATCATCCTCTCCTGCTGCAGCAGGGGGAGAAGCGGGGGCACGCCCCAAGCGCGCAACCTTGTAGAGTGGGAATATGCATCGGGGATAGATGTGGATGTGCACGAGCACTACACAGTGGCTGCTGTGAAGAACCCGTGGAAAAAAGGTGCTGTGCTGCAAACATATATCCTCGTTGAGAGAGACAAACCGCTACCCGACAGCCTCCCCGAAGGCACGGTTGTGAGAGTGCCTCTGCGCAACTGTCTGGTGTATTCTTCGGTTCATTGCAATGTAATAAAGGAACTCACCGGGAGTTACGACGCAGTGGGCGGAGTGTGTGATGCGCAATATTACAACACCCCCGAAATTGTAGCAGGAATAAACGACGGAAAGATAGCCGATTGCGGCAACTCCATGGCACCCACGATAGAGAAAGTGATGATGCTAAAGCCCGATGCTATTTTGCTCTCGCCGTTCCAAAACTCCGGCTATGGCGCACTGACAGCCACCGGCATACCGATTGTTGAATGTGCCGATTACATGGAGCCACTGCCGCTTGGACGCGCCGAGTGGATTAAGTTTTTCGGGCTCCTGATGGGCAACACCGAGCGCGCCGATTCGATATTCCAAGATGTAAAAGTGAAATACACATCGCTTGTGGCAAAGGCGGCGACAGCCGGCAACAAGCCGAAAGTGCTCACCGAGACAATAACCAACGGCGTGTGGTATGTGCCGGGTGGCAACAGTTACATGGCGCGAATGATTGCCGATGCCGGAGGCGATTTCCCATGGAAAGACACCCAATCTATCGGCTCCATTCCTCTCGACTACCCGAAAGTGTTTGAAAAGGCATACGATGCCGATGTGTGGCTCATAAAAGCCTATCTCAACGATGCCACACTTGCCGACATCAAAGCCATCGACACTCGCAATGCGCGATTCAAGGCATTCTCGAATGGCGGAATATACTATTGCAACACGTCAAAGACGACATTGTACGACGATTTCCCGTTCCATCCCGATAAGTTGCTCGAAGAATACATAAAAATATTCCATCCCGGGCTGCTTGCGGCATCAAATTTGCAATATTTCAAGAAAATAGAAAAATGAGGAAACGACATGCCATAATATTTGCCTTGTGCGGCATCGTTCTCGCCGTACTGATAGTCGCCAACCTGTTTATCGGTTCGGTGGATATTCCTGCACGCGAAGTGTTGCAGATTCTTGGCGGAAACGGCTCGAGCAACGAGGCGTGGGATTATATAATCCTCGAAACCAGGGTGCCGATGATAGCAACGGCACTTCTCGCGGGAGCTGCGCTCTCGTTGGCAGGACTCCTGTTGCAAACTGCTTTCAACAATCCCCTTGCCGGACCCTCGATACTCGGTGTGAGCACCGGAGCATCGCTCGGAGTGGCGGTAGTGATGCTGTGGCTCGGAGCGGCAGGCGGCACACTCTTCGGACAGACGGTAGGCGGATATATAGGCGTGCTTGCCGGAGCATTTGTGGGGGCCCTCACAGTGCTTGGCACACTGTTGCTGTTTTCGTTTGTCGTCGAAAGTACGACAATGCTCCTTATTGTGGGCATTCTCACCGGCTATATCACATCATCGCTCATCTCGCTACTCAATTTCTTCTCCACCCAGGAGGGTGTCCACTCATACGTAATCTGGGGGCTTGGAAGTTTCAATGGCGTTACTTTGGAGCAACTGCCATATATCTCGCTTGCCGTGATTCCGGCAATCCTGTGGGCTGCGCTGATGGTGAAGCCGCTCAACGCCCTGCTGCTCGGAGCGCGTTATGCCGCCAACCTCGGAATCAATGTGAAAAGCACCCGCAACAAACTCTTGCTCATAAGCGGCATCCTCACAGCCGCAATCACCGCTTTTTGCGGTCCGATAGGCTTTTTAGGACTTGTTGTGCCGCACATCGCGCGTCTGCTTCTGCGCACATCGAATCACAACACCCTGCTGCCACTCACAATCTTGTGTGGATGCTGCACCTCGCTTGTTTGCACTCTCATCTCGGTATTGCCGCAAGAGAATGGCGTACTCCCAATCAATGCCATAACACCCATAATCGGTGTGCCAATCATTATCTACATAATTGTGAACCGCCGCAAAATCGAATATTTCAACTGATATGACAATACTCCGGACAGATAATCTCACAATCGGCTACAACTCCAAAGAAGGACACACCGAAGTGCTCAAGGGCTTAAACCTATCGCTAAATCGCGGAGAAGTGGTGTGTCTAATCGGTGCCAACGGCAAGGGAAAATCCACATTGCTACGCACCCTCGCCGGAACACAGCCCCCTCTCGAAGGGAGTGTGGATATCGACGGGAAGCCACTGTCTATACTATCCAAGAAAGACCTGGCATTGCTGTTGAGCATCGTATATACCGACCGCACCTCCACCGGAGCGCTCACCGTCGAGGAACTCATTGCGCTCGGGCGTCAGCCTCACACCGGATTCTTCGGACATCTGTCCAAGGTGGATAGAGAGGTGGTAGAGGCAAGTATGCGTGCCACCGGAATATTGCACAAGCGCCTTTCGTTGTGCGCACAACTCTCCGACGGCGAGCGGCAGAAAGCGATGATAGCCAAGGCACTCGCGCAGGAAACGCCGATTATATTCCTCGATGAGCCGACAGCATTTCTCGATGTGGCGAGCAAAATCGACACCATGCAACTGCTCCACGACCTCGCTGTGGAGCAAAACAAGGCGGTGCTCCTCTCCACTCACGATATCTCACAAGCGTTGATGCTTGCCGACCGGCTGTGGCTCATAGATGCCGAGCAAAATCTCGAGGCTGCGCCCACCGAAGACCTTATTCTCTCCGGGAAACTCGACTTGCTGTTCAATTCTCAGGATATTCGATTCGACATCAATTCCGGCAGTTTCTCGCGCCAATGTGTCGGAGAGCATAGTGTAGATATTGTGGAAGGCGATGCCTCCACCGCCCATTGGTGTGCCAACGCCATGAAGCGCAACGGAATTGCCATCGACAAAAAATCTACCATCACCATTAAACCTATTGCCCCTAACAATATCATAATATATATCAAAGGCAAAATGAGAAAAACAGAAAGTGTAGGCGAACTGACACATTTCATTTTGCGTTACTTTAAGGAATATGAAACTAAGTAAGCAAGCATTTCTAATAACACAGCCGGGCTATCCCGATGTTTCGAGAGCCGACGACTATTATTATGAGGTAGCCAAGCGGCTCCTCAACTCCCTTGAAGGCACACAAGTGCAACAGGTGTGTGGCGAGGAACACTGCCGGCAATTGGCGCTCACAGTGGTAGGATATTTCCAGGATGTGGTGGCTGATGCGGGAATATTCCGCTCGTTCTGCACTCTGTGCAACGAACTCTACAACAAAACCATCCCTCTATTTGAGGAACAGATAGACGAGGATTATATCGACAGCGAACTCAACCTCACCGATGTGAAATTCATCACCTGGTATTTCCTCGAATCGATTTCGAGCGAAAAAGGAACACTCTCGCCGCGCCATTCTGCCGTGGAAGAGGCTGCAGCGGCAATGTATAGGGTGCTCGATGAGTGCTACGAAGACGCTCCGGCTCACGACGACTATCTTGCGCTGAGAGAAATCGACTTCGACAACCCCGACGCCGAAATGGTGCACGACATTTACGACACCACTTATTGGCTTTTCTGGAACAGTTATTTCATGCGCCATGCAGCCAAGCCCACAATCGCCATGGCATTAGCCGAAGGGAAAAAAGTGCTTGGCACCGTTGGCGACAACGACCGCGCAGCCGCCCTTGTCGATGAAATCAACCACCGAACCCTTGAGGAATACCCCACAGGACCGCTGTCGCTCTATGCCCATGAATGGATACGGCAGATTGTCGATGGAGTGTCGCCTTTCAAGAAGCGGAAGAAGAGTGGGGCTGAGCCACACCACTTCTACACCGAGTTTCTTGAAGCCACCGGTGGGAAGAACATAACATTCTGCCCCACATTCGACGACCTCGACAATTTCCTCTCGGAAAAAATGAAATGGGGTAAAGCCGAAGACGGGCATTTCCCGCAGTTCAAGGAATTTGGCAACTTCGTGCTCTATGTAACCCCCGAAAAAGGGATGCTCATAGCACCCGAGGTGGCGCAATATGTAGTCCACCCCGATAATCCGTGCTACAACAAAAAAGAAGCAAAAGCCGAAGCCCACGAGCTCATCACCATGCAAGGACGCTGTCCCATCGACCTTGTGAAGCATCTCTTTGCCAACGGAATGGTGCCCGATGCCGCCCTACCATGGGATGATTCGCGCCGTGCCCTCCTCGACAACTGGGACTTCCTCGCAAGATTCTACTTGCAATCGTTCTATCGTGCAAAATAACCTCTAAATAATACTATTATGAGCAATTCAAGAATCAAAGAGTGCGCAATAATCGCATTTGCACTCATCGTAATGGGTAGCCTTATCGGCAGTGGCATATCGGATGTCGCCGAGCGCAATCGTGTAGTGGATGTGAAAGGCCTTGCCGAGATTGAGGTTCCGGCAAACAAAGTAACCTGGCCTATCTCATTCAAGGAGACAGGCAACGACCTTCCGCAACTCTATGAGCGCATCAATAGCACCAGCAAGGCAATAATCGATTATCTCAAGGCAGGCGGCATTGAAGATGCCGAAATTTCGGTGAATCCACCAGAGGTTGTTGACCTCAAGGCAGAAATCTACGGAAGCCAAAACCACACCTATCGCTACAATATCACATCGGTAATCACCGTAACATCGAAAAAAATCGACCAAGTGAGAGCACTCATGTCGCAACAGTCGTCGCTGCTCAAAAACGGCATTGCAATTCTCAAAAGCGATTACCAGAATCAGGTGATATATGAATACACCGACTTCAACGAAGTAAAGCCCAAAATGATTGAGGAGGCAACTCGCAATGCCCGTGCCGCAGCCGAGCAGTTTGCCAAAGATTCAGATAGCAAAATAGGCAAAATAATGCGCGCCAACCAAGGTGTGTTCTCCATCACCGACCGCGACGAAAACACCCCGTATATCAAGCGCATTCGTGTGGTAACATCCATCACCTACGAGTTGAAGTAGGAATCGAATATTTTAAAAATACAATGCGCTGCCTAATAGGAAATTAAGCAGCGCATTGTTTGTCTTACATTTGATAGAAGCGGAGGAAGGCTCGTATCATATATTCCTGGTCGATGGCGGCACCGGTTTCACAGGCTGAGTGCATAGCCCAGATGGGATTGCCGACATCGACACCTGCGATGTCGATTTGCGAGGTGAGGATGTTGCCGAGGGTAGAGCCGCCTGCCACATCGGAGTGGTTCACGAAGGTTTGGCAAGGCACACCCGCTTCGCGGCAAATCTCGGCAAATATGGCTGCGCTATGAGCATCGGTCATATATTTGCAGTTGGCATTGATTTTGATGATAGGACCGCCGCCCATCACAGGATGGTTGGTGGGGTCGTATTTTTCGGCATAATTCGGGTGGAATGCGTGTCCGTTGTCAGCCGAAATCATAAACGAATTAGCCACAGCGCGAAGGAAATCCTCATTGCTGCCACCATGAGATGTGATAGTGCGCCGAATGATATTGGCAAGGACCGGCGATGCAGCACCTTGTTTCGTTCCGCTACCTGTCTCCTCGTTGTCGAAGATGGCAAGAACACGTGTAACAGTCTCGTTTTTCGCCTCGAGGAATGCTGTGAGGGCGGCATGAGCCATACTCAAGTCGTCGATGCGACCACCGCACACAAACTCGTCGTTAACTCCGACGAAAGTGGCTGGTTGTGAGGGGTAAAGCATCAAGTCGAAGTCGAGAATCCGCGATTTCTCCACATCGAGCTCTTTAGCCACGAGGTTGATGAGCATATTTCCGCGCTCAGCCTCTTCGGTGATGATTCCGATAACCGGGAGCATATCTTTCTGCTTCGAAAGCGGATTCCCCTCGTTGACCGCGCGGTTGAAGTGGATGGCAAGGTGAGGAATCACCATCACCGGGCGTTTGATGTTGATGGTGCGGCTCTCGGGATGGAGAGCATCGGCACCTCGAAGCATCACGCGACCCGCTACCGATAGCGGACGGTCGAACCAGGTGTAGAGAATCGGACCGCCATACACCTCGGTGTTGAGTTTCACAATTCCGCCTTCGGTGGTGATTTCAGCTTTAGGCTTAATGCGGAAGCAAGGAGAGTCGCTGTGGGCGGTGATGACACGAAACCCTTGGGCGGCGTTTTGCGAGCCGATAGAAACCGCAAACACTGCAGAATCGTTTTTTACAACGTAGAATTTGTTATAGCCGTGGAACGACCAGGCATCGCCGAGGTTGAGGCGTCGATACCCGGCTTCTTCGAGGCGTGAAGATATTGTTTTTGCCGCAAGAAAATTGCAGGGCGATTCGTTCAAAAAGTCGATGAGCGAAGAAGCGTATTTATTAGCCATGATATAATTGAATTTTAAGAGTTATTCGTGGGAATATCTAATGTTGTGGATTGCGCGGAGCACATTGCAAAGTGTCATTCCCCAGAACGATTCAAAATCTTCCTTGCAAGCCGAAATCATTTCGTTGGCGAGAAGATTGGGGACATCGCGCACCGAAGCAATGAAATTGAACATCTCCTGGTAGATGTCGGCAAGCCCTTCGGCAATGCTTGCCGAGATGGGGGTGTCGGAATATTTCATATCCGCCTCAAACACCTCGAGATAGGTGTCATCGGGACCGAGAAGCATCTCCATGTTGTGTCTCACGCTTTCGTAGTAGTCCTTATCCATGCTCTGATAGAGATAGGAATCGGCATCGGGGATGGTTTTGATGTCGGTAGCCACGATATAGAGGCGAGGGAGGAGCCGGGACATGGTGTCGATAAAAGCGTCGGGCTCGGATTCGCGCGCAGCCTCGACAGCCTTGCAATATTCCGAAGCAAGACCGATAAAGGCAATGCTATTGGTTGAAAGTTTGTCGAAATCTTCTTCCATAACGATTGTTATTTATAAAGTGAGTTGGACAAAATGAAGTCATAGACATCGGGCGGGAGGAAAAACGCCATGTTTTTATTCTCCTTGATTCCGGCACGAATCATTGTCGATGATACCTCAATCATCGGGGCGTTTTCGAGATAGGTAACATGCTCCGGCAGGGTGGAGGCGTCGATGTCGAAACCGCGGCGCGGATATATAATCACGCCATATTCGCTCACGATGCGCGACGCGTCTTTCCATTTGTTGAAGATTGCCCAATTATCGGCACCGATTATGATATTGAAAGTGTCGCCGGGAAACTTCTCGCGCAGAGCATCGAGAGTGTTGATTGTGTAGGAAGGTCTCGGGAGAGTGAATTCCAAGCCAGAAGTGATTACATTGGTGCAATGAGCCGACACCATCTCCGCCATGCGGAGGCGTGCCATGTCGAGCGACTTGGAATATTCATCCTTGAGAGGGTTCTGAGGGGACACCATCAGCCACACGCGGTCGATGTCGGTGAACTGCGTTATCCAATTGGCAAGCATCGCATGACCGGTGTGAATTGGATTGAAAGAGCCTCCAAAGATGCCTATCCTCATAATCTTATTTGTTTATGAAATCTGCTATGATGTCGTGGGTTTCGTTTATGGCATCGATTAGGACATCGTTTACCACGGTGCGGTCGAATTGAGGCGCAAACGAGATTTCGTATTCAGCCTTGCCAACTCGCTGATTGATGGCATCGACCGATTCGGTGCCGCGCGACAACAGACGGTGGCGCAGAGTGTCGATTGATGGTGGCATTATGAACAGTGCCAAAGCGTCGTCGCCATATAATTTCTTCACATTCAGCGCACCCTTCACATCGATGTCGAGGATGGCGTTGCTGCCATCGGCGCAGATTCGTGCTATTTCGCTTTTGAGCGTGCCGTAGAATCTTCCGGGATACACCTCCTCATATTCGACGAGCGAATCGGAGTCGATAGCCTTCTTGAAATCCTCGGTGGAGAGGAAATAGTAGTTCACTCCATCGGTTTCGCCGCGGCGAGGCTCCCGGTTGGTAGCCGAGATGGAAAACTCGAGTTTGAGCGCGGTGTCTTTAATCACTTCGGCGATTATAGTCGATTTCCCGCAACCCGAAGGGGCAGAGAGAATTATGATTTTGCCTTTTTTCATAACAAAAGAAATAAACGAGATGAAGAAACTACATCACATTGAGCACTTGCTCCTTGATTTGCTCGAGCTCGTCTTTCATTTTCACGACGATGCGTTGCATCTCGGCGTGGTTTGACTTGGAACCGAGCGTGTTGATTTCGCGCCCCATTTCCTGCGATATGAAACCGAGTTTTTTCCCTTGACCGTGCCCGCCTTCGAGAGTCTCAATGAAATACTCAAGGTGGTTAGCGAGGCGGTGTTTCTCCTCATTTACATCGAGTTTTTCGATGTAGAAAATCATCTCCTGCTCGAAACGGCTCTTGTCGTAGTCGATGCCTTCGAGTTTGGAGAGCGATTCCTCGATTCTTGCTTTGATTTTGGGAACACGTTCTTTCTCGTAAGGCTCCACCTCGAGGAGGTAAGCGTGGATGTTGGCAATTTTCTCGCGGAAAATCGATTCGAGTTTCACGCCCTCTTGAGTGCGGAATTCGATTAGACCGTTGATTGCATTTTCAACGGCATTGAATATCGCTTGCTTCTCCTCGTCGGAAATCTCCTCTGGATAGTCGTTTTTGAGGGCGTCGGGGAGGCGTAGGAGAGTGGCATACCAGTCTTCGGGTTCCGGGAGGTCCAATTCATTAGCGAGGATGTCTAATTGCTTCTTGTAGGTTTTGAGAAGCGGGATGTTGAACACCGAGGTCTCCTGGTTGTCGTTATTTTCCACTAAGATAGAGAGATCCACCTTGCCGCGTTCGAGACGCTTGGCAACGCAGTTCCTGATTTCGAGTTCCAATTCGCGGAAAGCGTAAGGGATTCTCACCGATAAATCGAGTTGTTTGCTGTTAAGAGATTTGATTTCGGCGGTGATTTTTTTGTTTTGAGTCATCACCACAGCCTTGCCAAATCCTGTCATTGATAAAATCATTGCTGTAAAGTTTTGCACAAAGTTAATGCAAATTGGGCAAACAACGTTAATGTTTGGATATAAAATTGCGATGATGGTGGATAATTAGTGTATTTTTAGTAATTTTGCCCAATAAAAACGTACTATGGCAAATATATTGAATATAGAGACCTCGACCGAAGTGTGCTCGGTAGCCTTGACCTCCGATGGGATGGTGCTCGAGCATCGGGAGGATTATGAGGGGCGTAACCACGCCTTATTGTTGAGCGGATTCATAGAGGAAATGATGCAATATGCCACGCCGCGAGGGATAAAAATCGATGCTGTGGCAGTGAGCATAGGTCCCGGTTCATATACCGGCTTGCGCATAGGCTTGTCGGAGGCGAAAGGACTCTGTTTCGGGCTTGATGTGCCGCTGATAGGGATTGACACCCTGAAAATACTTGTGGTGGCGACCATGTTTGGGAACTATATCGATGAAAATTCATATTATGTGCCGATGATAGACGCTCGGCGAATGGAGGTGTTTGCCGGAGTGTATGACTCCGCGTTGCAAGAAGTGATGCCGGCGCGTCCGGTGATTCTCACTCCCGATTCCTTCGGCGAGTATCTCGGGCAGGGTAGAAAACTTGTGTTTGTGGGGAATGGTGCCGAAAAGGCAGCCAACCTCATAAAGCACCCCGATGTGGTGTATATTCCCGGGGTAAAGCCGGCGGCGGTGGATATGCTTGCGCTATCCGAAATGGCATTCCGCAAGGGCGATTTTATCGATATTGCCTATTCAACACCCAATTATCTTAAGGAATTTCAAGCGACAACGCCCAAAAAGAAAATTTAATGATGTTTTTTGCTCCCAATATTTGCATTTGGACAGGAAATGTTATATATTTGTAAAAGAATAACGAATTGAAAATAAATGTTGGAATATAACTCACAACTTAAGCAACTGATATTGCCGGAATACGGCAGAAACATACAGCAGATGGTTGACCACTGCATGACAATTGAGGACCGCGAGGAGCGCACACGTTGCGCCTACACCATAGTGCAAATCATGGGTAATATGTTTCCCGAATTGCGCGACGTGGAGGACTATCGCCACAAATTCTGGGACCACTTGGCGATTATGAGCGATTTCAAGCTCGATATCGACTATCCCTACGACATCGTTCACCGCGAAAACCTCGACAGCAAGCCTGAACCGATACACTATCGCCTCGAGCCGATAAAATATCGCCATTACGGCAAGATAATTGAGAAAATGATTGAGCGAGTCGGCGATTATCCCGAAGGGGAGGAGCGAGATGCCTTGATTTCGCTGATAGCCCATCACATGAAGAAACTCATCTTTGCCATCAACAAAGAGGGCGTTGAGGATGAGAAGATATTCAAAGACCTCTATTGGTACTCGCACGGTAAGATTTGCCTCGACGCATCCACCTACAAGTTGCGCCAATTCAAAGAGGCTCCTTCGCCTGCGCCTGCCTCAGGAGGGAAGAAGAAAAAGAAAAAATGATGACTTGACAACAGATTGTGTAACCTTTATATAAATTTCAGCCATGAGTTCGTTTATAGTAGAAGGCGGACACCATTTGAAAGGTGTGATTCAGCCGCAAGGTGCAAAAAACGAGGCATTAGAGATTCTCTGTGCCACGCTTCTCACTTCGGAGAAGGTAACAGTGAGCAACCTGCCCGACATTCTCGATATCAACAATTTGATATCGCTCCTTGGCGATCTTGGTGTGAGAGTGTCGAAAGAGGGGGTCGGAACATACAGTTTCCGCGCCGACAACATCAATCTTGATTATCTCCACAGCGATGATTTCTACAAGAAGGCATCGTCGTTGCGTGGCTCGGTGATGATTGTTGGTCCGCTTGTCGCACGATTCGGAACCGCGGTGCTGCCCAAGCCCGGAGGGGACAAGATAGGGCGTCGCCGTCTCGACACGCATTTCCTCGGAATACAGAAACTCGGTGCCGAATTTGAATACGACCCGCACGCACGCCTTTATGAGGTGCGCGCCGAGAAACTTCGCGGCTGCTATATGCTCCTCGACGAGGCATCGGTAACCGGAACGGCAAATATCATCATGGCTTCGGTGCTCGCCGAAGGGGTTACAACAATCTACAACGCTGCTTGTGAGCCATATATCCAGCAACTCTCCAAGATGCTCAATTCTATGGGTGCGAAGATTTCGGGAGTAGGCTCTAATCTGCTCACAATCGAAGGCGTTAAGGAACTGCACGGATGCAGCCACCGAATCCTTCCCGATATGATTGAGGTGGGAAGTTTCATTGGAATGGCGGCAATGACCGGCAGCGATATCACGCTTAAAGATGTGTCGTATGACGACCTCGGCATAATCCCCGACAGTTTCAAGCGCCTCGGAATTACCGTGGAACGTAACGGCGACGATATTCACATCCCACAGCACGACCACTACGATATTGACAAATTTATCGATGGCTCGATTATGACCATTGCCGATGCTCCATGGCCCGGACTGTCGCCCGACTTGCTGAGCGTGTTCCTCGTGGTTGCCACACAAGCCAAAGGATGTGTGCTCATTCACCAGAAAATGTTTGAGAGCCGCCTCTTCTTTGTGGATAAACTCATCGATATGGGCGCTCAGATAATATTGTGCGACCCACACCGCGCCTCGGTGATTGGAAGCGGCAAACTCGGTTCGCTCCGCGCCGCCAACATGGTTTCGCCCGATATCCGTGCCGGAATTGCGATGCTCATAGCTGCAATGTCGGCTCGCGGAACCAGTCGCATCGACAATATCGACCAGATTGACCGCGGATACCAGAATATCGACACCCGCCTCAATGCCATTGGCGCAAATATTATACGCATTTAATGCCGTTTGCTCAATGATTCTAAAAGAGGAAATTTGCGAAATAGGGCAGTTTAACAAGCCCCACGGCATTAACGGCGAGATATCGGCGACATTCGAGTGTGATGTCGAGGATGTGGAGTCGCTGTCGTGTATCGTGGTGGATGTCGATGGCATCTTTGTCCCGTTTTTCGTGTCTGGCATACGCCCCAAGAGCGCAACTACTCTATTGCTTAAAATCGACGATGTAGATAGCGAGGAGGCTGCCAAGGCATTTGTCGGGAAGCCGATTTATGCCTTGCGCGACCAACTCGAAATTGAATACGACGATGACGACTTGCGTTCGCTTGTCGGCTACACCGTGAGCGATGAGCGAGAAGGCGTTTTGGGCGAGATTGTCGATATCGAGGATTCAACCGAAAACATGCTCTTCATCGTGGAGACACCCGATGGCGAGAATGTATTCATCCCGATTGCCGACGAGTTTATCGTTGCCATCGATGACGACGCGCGCAGGGTGGAAATGCGTCTCCCCGAGGGCATCACAGAGTTATAACTATTTTTAACGCATGAAATTGTAATCAAATTGCAGATTAATCAATACCTTAGCGGAAAATTTAAATCAATCTATATCAACTATGAGCGAAAAAGAATATGACGAGAATGAGGCGATAAAATTTATCAACAATTATTTGCCACAGGACATCAAAGGAAAATATACCGACGATGATATTCTCATTGTCATCGACACAATTTTCGATTATTACGAAAGCAAAGGCTTCTTTGACATCGATGGAGATGATGACGCCGAAGAAGATTTGCAGGTGCACGACTTGATTGGCTATGTGAAAAATCAACTTCTTCGAGACAGGGACAACTCGATTGAAATGGACGATGTGATGCCCCTTGTGCTCGGTGAACTTGAATATGAAGAATCGCTTGGAATGTATGAGTAAGAAATGCTTGCTGTTGATGGCGGTTTTCTTCTCATCTTTGGGCTTTTCACTATCGGCACAAAACATAATATCGGCTATTAAAGGTGCTTTCGGCGGAGGAAAGGAAACTGTAACCGTTTCGCCCGAAGAACTTTATGACCTCACTCTCGAGGAGAATCTGATGATACCGGAGCTCGGTAGCACCGCTGAGGTCGTGCGGCAATATCAGCACAACGAGGCGCTAAGGATAAAACGCGAGCATTACAAGGTGGAAACAACTCGAAATGGCGAGGTGATAATCGTAACCATCCCTGCCGAGTCGCTTTTTGCCCCGTCGGACACTCTGCTGCTCGACACATCTCACAATCTGCTCAAAAACATGTTCCGATATCTCGAAGTGCCAGATTTCTACCGAATGCTCATTGTGATGCACCACGACAATACCGGCTCTTCGCAATACACATTCAATCTCACTCGTCGCCGCATCGAGGCGGTTTTCAACTGGTTTGAGTCGCAGAATGTCAACACCGATTATGTGATTCCTTACGCTATGGGCGACAAGCAGCCGTTGAAGTTCAACACCAGTTTCCGCTCGCGTCAAGGCAATCGGCGCCTCGAGATTTATCTTGTGCCGGGAACCGCAATGATTGCGGCTGCCAAAAAGGGTATTTTAAAATAAACCGCTCGATTGTATTGAAATTGAGCGATTATTTTGTAATTTTGCACCGTCTTTTTTATTTTGTAAACAATAACTAATTTATAATAATGGCAATAGAATTAAAAGGTCTCACTAAAAGAGCCGAAAACTACTCGCAATGGTACAACGACTTGGTTGTGAAAGCCGATTTGGCTGAGCAGTCTGCTGTGCGCGGTTGCATGGTGATTAAACCCTATGGTTATGCTATCTGGGAGAAAATGCAGCGTCAACTCGATGATATGTTCAAAGCAACAGGACACGTCAACGCTTATTTCCCTCTCCTCATCCCCAAATCGTTCCTCAGCCGTGAAGCCGACCACGTTGAAGGCTTCGCTAAAGAGTGTGCTGTGGTTACTCACTACCGCTTGAAAAACAACCCCGACGGCAGCGGTGTGGTTGTTGACCCCGAGGCTCGCCTTGAGGAGGAACTTATCATCCGTCCTACTTCCGAGACAATTATTTGGAACACATATAAGAATTGGATTCATTCCTATCGCGACCTCCCCATCTTGTGCAACCAGTGGGCTAACGTTTTCCGTTGGGAGATGCGCACACGCATGTTCCTTCGCACTGCCGAATTCCTCTGGCAAGAAGGACACACCGCCCACGCCACTCGCGAAGAGGCAATGGAAGAGGCTGTGAAAATGCTTAACGTGTATGCCGATTTTGCCGAAAAATATATGGCTGTGCCTGTTATCAAGGGCGTGAAGAGCGCAAACGAGCGTTTTGCCGGCGCGCTTGAAACCTACACCATCGAGGCTATGATGCAAGATGGCAAGGCTCTCCAGTCGGGTACTTCTCACTTCCTCGGACAGAATTTTGCCAAGGCTTTCGATGTGAAGTTTATCAACAAAGAAAACCAACTCGAATATGTGTGGGCTACATCGTGGGGCGTTTCCACTCGCCTTATGGGTGCGCTCATCATGACTCATAGCGATGACAATGGTCTCGTGTTGCCTCCTCATTTGGCTCCTATCCAGGTTGTAATCGTTCCTATATATAAGAATAATGAGCAACTCGCAGTCCTCGACGCTCGCGTGGCTCCTATTGTTGAGCATCTCCGCAATATGGGCATCAGCGTTAAATATGACAACGCCGACAACCGTCGTCCCGGATTCAAGTTCGCCGACTACGAGCTCAAGGGCGTTCCCGTGCGTCTTGCCCTTGGTGGTCGCGACCTTGAAAACGGCACTATTGAGGTGATGCGTCGCGACACTCTCGAAAAAGAGACAGTTGCCCTCGAAGGTATCGAGGAATATGTTGCAAAACTTCTCGAAGATATTCAAGCTAATATCTATCAGAAAGCGCTCAAACACCGCGCCGAGATGACTACCACAGTCGATACCTACGAAGAGTTCAAAGAGCAAATCGAAAAAGGCGGATTTATCCTCGCTCACTGGGATGGAACTCCCGAAACCGAGGAGAAAATCAAAGAAGAAACAAAAGCAACCATCCGTTGCATCCCGCTCGATGGCGACAAAACCCCGGGTAAATGTATGGTTACCGGGAAGCCGAGCGCACAACGGGTTGTCTTTGCTCGCAACTACTAAAATACTACAGCGCAGGACCATGTTCCTGCGCTTTTTTAATAACAAACTAAATATTTTTTATTATGAGATGTGTTTTTATTTTTCTGCTAATGTTTTTGTCGTTGGCTTCTTGTTCCGACGATAAAAATCCGATCCCTACCCCCCCCGACACCGATCAGGGTAGTACCGAACAACCGAAATTTGATGATGTCGAGTGCACGGTTCCTGTGTATGTTTCGCCCTCAATTTCCGGCGATATTGCAACAGCTATTGCAAAGTATTTCCCTCTTAAAGTATCTGCCGATGAGGCAAACGTATTGCTTTTTGCCAATTCCGACCTCGAAACTTCTCCTGAGGCAATAGATGATGCCTTCGATGCCGATAAATTGGTTGTGATTGTAGAACCGCAAGAGGCAACTTTCTATAAGTATGCCACTGCTTACGACCATCCGAAAACTATGCCCACCAATATCGAAGACGGTCTGCTTCTTTTCGCTTACAGCGATAGAACTTCGTTTTCGGTCCAGGATTCTCCCGACGAAATTCCCGAATCTCCGGAAAAAGAACCCGAGTTCACCGAGGAAGAATTTGCCGCCCTCAAGCCACAGCCGGGCGAAGACTCTTCCTATGACGATTCGGCAACAATCATGCCCGATGACATCACTTTGCTCGGAATGAGAATGAGTGGCTTTATAAACTGGCTTAACGACACTTATTCTGCCAATAATATGCAAATGATTGCCTCGCGCTCATCGGATAACTACGACCCCCAGGCGCAGATCTCGGGTTACTATTACGAATATAACCATGATTTCATGGTTGCACTAACCAATAGATTTATCCGTCAGATGGCTCTCAGTGATCCCGACGGCTTAAGGAAAATAGGAAACATACGTTTCTGCTATCGCATTTATCCTGTGTTTATTTATGGTACAAACAATGATAGTTCAGCTCCGGGCGATTATTACATTGTCGATGGAACCATAACATGCGAGAATGGAGATGTCTGGGACCCCGACTATCATAAACACGGACTCATAAAAACTTATCTTATCGGGTATTACATGAAGCATTTCCATTCCGATATCACTCTCCTCGACAGCAATAAAAATGCTATTAGCAACCTCGAATTTTATGCTCGACCAAATCCCGAGACTGCAAACCCTTCGACCAGCTATTCTTGCGGACACTCTTTTAATCTCAATTTCTCATTGTCGGGTGGTGGCAAATGGGGCTCTAATAATTCCGAGGGAAATCTTGGTGGCTCTGTTGGATTTGGCGTATCATGGACAAATTCGTTTACCTACAACCTTGAGGATGTGAGAACCGATTTATCCACCAGAAACGGTACAGTGAGTTACGATTACACATTCCAGAATTTCCGACATACAACCAATTATGATGATTCAAAAAAAGGCGTAGGCTATCCTTCGCTGTGTCGCACCGATTTCAGTTGTCGTAGTACATGGATTTGGAAAGTTCCTTATAATACCTGTGGCGCGGTTGAGAATAGCGATGCCAATTTCCACATTCGTGTGCACATCGATCCATTATATGGTGTCTATAGCTGGTTTAGCACTGCCGGCTCATCTGAGGAAGACGATTTTAGAAGCCCTATTAATTACCAATATGATCAGCCGATAGCGGCGCCGGTGCGCATCCCATTTGGTGTACTTGCACTGAAGAATGCCTCGTCGACTACGGTTGCCAACATCAAAATTTGGCGTCAAAGCGATGACGAAAACGCTCCCGCGTACGATTCCATTCCAAGTTCATATAATATAAATGAGATGGCTAAAATCAAGTTGCCCGAAGGTACTTATCGCATCAAATACGATACCTTCTATGCCAATCTCGGCAATATGGTTGAAGGTTCTTGGCGCTATGATAATATAAAAATCAAACTCGGACTCGATGAGAATGCTTCCACAACCGAAATCTCTACAATTAATGCTGTGAAAGTGCGTTAATTCTATCCCATAGCAAAATCTACGGCACGGAGTGGCTTGGTTCCATTCCGTGCCGTTGTTTTGTTATTATGTACTTGATTTTAAAATTTACAAACTTTAACAAATGGCGTAATTTTCGCTATTTTAATAAGTTAGGGTGATTTTTGTTCTTTTGCTTGAAAATGCTATGAAAAATAGTTGTGAAAAAATTTGGTGGGTAATGGAAAAGGGTGTAACTTTGCA
>JBJEKB010000056.1:0-4923 GCA_051878395.1 Muribaculaceae bacterium | reverse complement strand
AAGTGGGAGAGTAGGTAACCGCCCCCTAAGCCCCGGACCCCTCCGGGGCTTTCTTTTTTAAATCCCCCGCAATTTTGAGATATGCCTAAATGCCACATTTTTAATCCCGAAAACGACCTCGCACTCGCTCATGGCGACCCGTGCTACACTGCTCCGCTGCTCGCGCGGCGTCTGCGAGCCGATTTGTCTGCCTTCCCAATCTGGTGGGCTGACGAAGACGATTCCGTCTTAGTCGAAACCAAGGAGGATTGCAATCTGTGGCTCGAGAGCCTTCCGATAAACCTGTTGTGCCGCAATTTCGCTTCTCTCAAGGACTTGCGACGCGAAACCGCACTCGATATCACTCCCTGGGGATGGAGTCACGCCCTATGCCGATGGCTTGAGCGTGCCGTAATCTCGGAAGACAGATTGCCGAGAGAGTTAACGGTTGATTACCTACGCACATTGTCCCATCGCAACATTTCAATCGACATCCACACTCATTTGCGTTCGTTGGTTCAAGATAATCTCATCCCCGAAGAGTGCTACACCCTCTCCGAGGTCTATAACTTTATTGACACAAATGGCGACACCTTCATAAAATCGCCATGGTCGAGTAGCGGACAAGGCGTCTTCCGTGTAACCAATGAAAATTTTCTCGCCATATTTCCTCGAATCGAACGAATTTTGGAGAAGCAACACAGCGTGATGTGTGAGCGAGCGCTTGAGCCTATTCTCGACTTTGCGGTGGAATTTCAGAGCAGTGGCTCCGGAAATGTGAAATTTGCCGGATACTCGGTCTTTGGCAATGATGCTACCGGCAGTTATGACTACGGTCTGGTAGCATCCACCGAAATCCTACGTTCAATTATCGATTCCGCACACGGAGATAGCCATCGTCTCGATGATGTAATCGCCTCGCTTGAGGAATTCCTCTCGAAGAAAGTTGGGTCGGTGAGAAAAGGGTGGCTCGGAGTGGATATGATGGTATATCGAGGTGAAGATGGCTCGCCTCGTCTTAATCCTTGCATAGAATTGAACCTGCGCACCACAATGGGCGCAGCCGCCTCGGTGATTGGGAACCGCTATTTGCTTCCCGGAAAAGTGGGGAAGATGTATGTCCGCTATTACAAGCGCAGAAATCAGCTCGATTCCACAATTGCCTCCTTTGCAGCCACTCCACCCATAATCGAGAACGGAATGCTTGCAGGAGGAGTGCTTCCACTCGTGCCGGTTACCAAGTCTTCGCAGTATCTTGCCTATCTCGAAGTGGATTAGTCGTTTCGCGGGGCGCTGTTTCGTTCCCAAAACACCCCATCGCTATATCCTTGAATCGACTTGTTGTCTTGGGCTAAGAGAAGCCTTTTTGCTGCAAGTAGGCAGTATTCCTCGTTAATTTCCACACCCAGGTAGTGTCGCCCGAGTTTTGCCGCCACCACAGCCGCAGTTCCGCTTCCCGCAAATGGGTCAAACACCACATCCCCTTCCTGTGATGATGCAAGAATCAGTTTGGCATAGAGTTTCTCCGGCTTTTGTGTCGGGTGGTCGGTATTTTCGGGCATCGACCAGAACGGCACACTGATATCGTCCCAAAAATTCGATGGGCAAGTGAGCCTGAATCGTCCCGATTCGCTCTCGGTCCAGTCTTTAGCGACGCCATCCACGCGGTAGGGAGCAAGCACGCGGCGCTTCATCTTCACTGCTTCGATATCGAAATAGTAGTTATTTTTGTCCTTAACGCCAAACCAGATGTCCTCCATCCCGTTTTTCCAGTTGTTTTTCGCCCCTCGACCCTTTTCGCGCTGCCAAGTGATGCGGTTGAGCAGATGAAGTTCCTCCTCCATCACCAGTTGCAGTGCAGCGGTGCAGCGCCAGTCGCCACACACATACATGCTGCCATCGGGCTTAAGTTTCCGGCACACTTTATGGAACCAAGTGTGGAGATAATCGATATATTCCGAATTTGACATCGCTCTAAACCGATTCCCGTTAAAATCCTTATCGAGATTGTATGGAGGGTCGATAATAATGAGGTCGGCGATTTCATCCGGGATAGAGTCTATCACATTGAGCAAATCGGCGCAGATAATGCTGTCGATAGAGCCGGTGAAATTGCGAGATACAAGAGCGGAAAGCCTTTCCCTCTCATCTTCATTTATAGTAATGGTGCGGTTGTTAAGCGCTCGAATCTTATCCATAATTCAATTTTGTGTAAAAATAATCACAATTATGCAATTATGCAAATAATATTGCATAACATTTTCGGAATTACGAATCGTTTTAATAATTGTTAAATTTATAACAGATTATTAATATTTATCAATTATTTCTTTAACTTTGTTGCGAAAAGTAGAAAAATAGCAAATTTTTATTGCCCAGGCAGATATTAATTGCTAATTAATACCATAAACATAGAAACCTTTAATTGACTAAATTTTATTATATGAAAAAATTTGTATTATTATGCGGTTTGCTGCTCTCAGTTATGCGCATTTCCGCTACTGACTTTACTTACAATGAGTTGAACTATTCCACAGTATCTGAAAACACCTGTGAAGTAGTGTCTGTTTCGGCGAATCTGACTACGGTGGAAATTCCTGCGGAGGCTATCTGCGATGGAGTCGCCTACAAAGTTGTGGGCGTGGCATCCAAGGCATTTGATGTGGCTACATCGTTGACCACAATTACATTTCCTGAGACACTTGAGTATCTCGCCAACGCATCGTTTTTCAAAACTACCAAATTGAGAAACATCACCTGTCTTGCAACCACACCGCCCGACATCTCGGCGAGTCCGTTTGCCTCGGGCATCTACACAGCATCTACTCTCACAGTGCCCGAAGGTTGCTTCCTCGCATATCAAACCGACTGGATTCGCTTCTCCAATGTCGTTGAGCCAGGCTCGGTAACGGCAACCGTGGATAACCGCAAATACACCACAATCTCGGAAAAAGACCTCACTTGCAAACTCGTTGCCGGTTCACCGATATATAGCGGCGATTTTGTAGTGCCTGAAAAAGTAACCATCAACGACAAAGAGTATAAAGTTGTGGAAATAGGCCGTTATTGCTTCGACAAGTGTGTTGACCTCACTTCAGTGTCGTTGCCTTCGACCATACAAATCGTAAACATCTACTCCCTTCGCAATTGCACCAAACTCACCAAACTCGAATTCCCCGAAAGCGTGGTATTTGCCAACACCGGCTTCTGTTATGGCGATACACTTCTCGAAGATGTGAAACTATCCCCGGCAATGACCATTGTGCAGAATGTCGCTTTCCAGAAATGCAACCACCTCAAGAGAGTGGATTTGCCCGAAAATTGCACTTATATCAATTCTTCCGCTTTTGCCGAATGTTCCGAATTGGAAACAGTAACCGGTGGCTTGAAGGTAACTCAATATGCCAGCGGCGCATTCAAGCAATGCTACAAACTCAAGAATTTCACCCTTTCGCCTGTGGTTGAGTTGATTGGCGTGAGTGCGTTCCAAGACTGCTACGAACTTCCCGACCAGGTGTTCCCCGAAACCCTCGTACAAATCGATGCCAATGCGTTCTTCAATTCGCTTGCGTTCACAAAAGTGGAACTTCCCAACTCCGTTACCACCCTCGGCAACCAGGTGTTTGCCGGCAGCGGACTCAAATCGTTCCGTTTCTCCGAAAATATCACCAAAATAGGCACAAACTTCCTGTATCAGTCGGGAATCGAGGAGGCTGTAATTCCCGAATGTCTCACCACAATTCCTCAAGGAATGTTTGCCAACTGCTTCAACCTCAAAAAGGTTACAATGCACAACAAAGTTACCACATTTGGAACCTACGTGTTCCAGGCTTGCAATTCTCTCGAAGAATTTGAGTTCCCCGAATCTGTCGAGACTATCGGAGGCGGAGTGTTTATGAACAACGAGGGAATCAAGAAAGTGGTAATGCACGACAAAGTTACTTCGGTAGGCAACTTCCTCTTCCAGTCTTGCACCGCGCTCACCGATGTTACATTGTCGAAATCGATTCCCACTATGAGCCAATCGATGTTTGTTAAGTGTTCGGCTCTCGAACACATTACCATCCCGGAATCGGTTACAAAGATGGGCAATTACGTGTTCAAATATTGTAGCAAACTCAAGAGCGTTGTTCTTCCCGAGAAACTCGACACAATCGGAAAAGAATCGTTCATGGAGTGTACAGCACTCGAAAGTGTGTATATCCCCGAAAACCTTACCGGATTGAGCATCAACTTGTTCAAAGATTGTCCGGCTCTCTCTTCCATCACATTGCGCGGCAATATGAAATGGATAAGCGCCGGCGTATTCGATGGTTGCACAGCATTGAAGGAGGTGAAATCCTACAACCTCGTGCCTCCGGTAGCCGATGCTACTGCGTTTATGGATTCACACTACACCGATGCCGTGCTCTTTGTTCCCGACGAGGCTGCTGATGCCTACAGAGAAGCCGAAGTGTGGAAAAACTTCATCAATCGTCCCACAGGAGTTGAGCAAGTCGATGCCGAAGCCTCATTCTGCGTGAGCGGTCGCACGGTAACA
Organism: Muribaculaceae bacterium; assembly: GCA_051878395.1. Classification (GTDB taxonomy): domain Bacteria; phylum Bacteroidota; class Bacteroidia; order Bacteroidales; family Muribaculaceae; genus W0P31-042. The sequence goes on along the minus strand of JBJEKB010000056.1, from coordinate 404 downwards.
ATCAATGCATCCGATGCCGACGTGATGGTAGTGAATATGCAAGGTGTCATTCTCCACAACGGCATGATGCAAGCTGGCGAATCGATAAATCTCGATTCAAATGGTGTTTATCTCATCAAGTTGAACGATAAAGTGTCGAAATTCATTGTACGATAAACCTTTATAACATACCCGTTTCATTAAAGCGTGCTCTCGTGCGGGCACGCTTTTCTATTGCCGCGTTGCTTGTTAACACGGCTCTTTCATTTAAGATAACAATGAAGGGCATAGCTCCCCTTACCCGGTTCGGCTGAGAATCGGGTAATTTTCCTCGTTGTGTATCAGCGTTTTATCAGTCTGTCAAAATTTTAAATTTTTCATTTTTGGAGTAAAAATCGGATGAGTTTGGTAAAGCCTGCCGCGAC
>JBJEKB010000055.1:0-4930 GCA_051878395.1 Muribaculaceae bacterium | reverse complement strand
TATGCCCGGAGAGATGAAGGCTTGCCTTGTTCGCGACGGAACATTTTCTTGTCCTTTCCTTCATCCATCGGTTGCAAATACCGAAATTTCATCGGCTGGTGTGGCTGCTCCCGACTTCCTCTTCTATGCCGGCGACCCCGACAACAAATGGAAGGTAACCGAAGTGGGTACATATCGCATCACATTCAATCTCAAAGACTACACAATAGCCGCTGAGAAAAAATAATCAATCAAAAACCTCACAATAACTACAACAATGAAAAATATGACAATAATGACAACAATCCTTGCGGCAGCATCATTGTTTGCATCATGCAAGGATGACGTGGAGATGAAATATCCGCCAAAATATGAATTGCCCGACTTGCCGGTGGTTGAAGGAATTCACGACAATGTAAAGGCACCTCTCTATTGGAGTGTTTATGAATATTGCTATGAGAAGGAGCGCCAAGGCGAGTCAACAATCGACATCACTCCCGATGAATGGGACAAAATCATCGATTTCGTGGCTTCAAACCTCAAGCCTTATGGCTACGACATGATTTGCACCGATGGTTTTATTGCAATGCTTTCGACCGATGCTTCGGGATATATGACCCAATATGGCTCAATTTCATTGAAAGACCTCGTAGCAAAGTGTAAAGCCAAGGGACTCAAACTCGGTGTATATGACAACCCTTTGTGGATTCACGGTCCGCGCGACACAAAGATTGAGGGAACGGATTACACATTCGGCAATTTATATTACAATGGCACGAATGCAGTGCAAAACCCGGGCACCGAAGACAAGTGGTTCCATTGGGCAGTAGCCGAGAACCCCGGTTGCAAGGAGTATATCGACGGTTTCTTCAAGCATTACAAGGAACTCGGAGTAGATTTCATCCGTATGGACTTCCTCTCTTGGTATGAGGACGGCAAGGACCGCGGTATGGGAATCGTAGGACGCGGCTACGGTCGTGAAAGCTATGCCCGTGCCATGGCATACATCGCCGAGTCGGCAAAGAAATATGGCATCTTCACTTCGCTTGTAATGCCACACATGTATAACGATGCCGAGCTTGAGGCTCGCTACGGCAATATGGTGCGTATCGTTTGCGATACCGGTGGCGGCGGATGGTGGCACTGCTCTGCTCAAGACAAGGGTAAGTCTTATGCCAACTGGCCCAACTGCAACAACCAATTTGACGGCTTCACATATTGGTCTCACATCGCCGGACGCAACAAGGTTATCCTTGATGGTGACTTCATTCGACTCAACAAATTTGAATCCGAGGCAGAGAAGCAAACCGAAATCTCGCTCCAACTCATTGCCGGAGGCCCTGTGGCCGCAGCCGACCAATATAGCACAATCGGCGACAATACCAAGTATTACACCAATGAGGAATTGCTCGCTCTCAATCGCGATGGCTTCGTGGGCAAACCGCTTAGCGACAAACTCGGCGACAAGAAAAACGAGATATGGTATGGACAGATGTCCAATGGCGATTATGTCCTCGCTCTGTTCAACCGTAGCGACAACACAGCCACTGTGTCGGTCAAATTCTCCGAAATCGGCATCTCCGGCGAGATGAACATTCGCGACCTTTGGGCTCATGCCGACGAGGGAAAAGCATCTTCGATCAATGCCAATATCCCTGCACACGGATGCAAGGTGGTGAAGTTGACAAAATAAATAATGTTTTAATTTCCTAATAAGTCAAGTAATGATTTATACAATCAATAGATTCTTAATATTGGCAATCTGTGTAATGGTGGCATTTTGTGCCACCTCACAGACTGCACAACACTCAGTGGCTTCGCCCGATGGCAACCTTATTCTTAGTTTCTCACTTACCGAGGAGGGTGTGCCCACATATAAAATCGACTATAAGGGCATTCCGGTGGTTAAACCAAGCCGTTTGGGCATGGAACTTAATGAGGAAAATTCATTGATGGACAAGTTTCGCATTAACAATGCCACCACATCCACTTTCGATGAGACATGGCAACCTGTGTGGGGCGAGGAGAAGAATATTCGCAACCACTACAACGAGTTGTTTGTAGAACTTGAAAAACCATGCAACGGACGATTCATGAATTTCCGTTTCCGTGTCTATGACGACGGCGTCGGCTTCCGTTATGAATTCCCGCAACAGAAATACCTTCCATATTTCACCGTCAAGGCAGAACACACCGAGTTTGCCATGGCGGGCGACCACACCGCATGGTGGATTCCAGGAGACTATGACACACAGGAATATGACTACACCGAATCGAAACTGTCGGAGATTCGCGGCTTAATGGAAGCCTCAAAGTGCTACAATGCCTCACAGACATTCTTTTCCCCGACCGGAGTGCAGACATCACTGCAGATGAAGACGGCAGACGGCTTGTATATCAACATTCATGAGGCTGCGCTTATCGATTATTCTTGTATGCACCTCGACCTTGATGACAAAAACTTTGTGTTCCGTTCGCACCTCACTCCCGATGCCCAAGGCAACATGGCACACTGCCAAACACCTTGCACCACTCCGTGGCGCACCGTAATGGTGGTTGACGATGCCCGAAAAGTCCTTGCATCTCGTCTTATCCTCAATCTCAACGAGCCTTGCAAATATGCCGACACATCATGGATTAAACCGGTGAAATATATCGGCGTGTGGTGGGAAATGATTGGAGGTGGAAAGGCATGGTCTTACACCAACGACCTTCCGTCGGTGCATATCGGCATAACCGACTACTCGAAATGCAAGCCCCACGGAAACCATCCCGCCAATAATGAAAATGTGAGAAAATATATCGACTTTGCCGCAAAACATGGATTCTCGCAAGTGCTTGTCGAGGGCTGGAACATCGGATGGGAAGACTGGTTCGGATATGAGAAGGACTATGTATTCGACTTCCAGACCCCCTACCCCGATTTCGATATTGAGGCTCTCAACGAATATGCCCACTCCAAAGGTGTGCGACTGATGATGCACCACGAGACATCGGGTTCGGTTCGCAATTATGAGCGCCACCTCGAAGCCGCATACAATCTCATGGATAAATATGGATACAACTCTGTAAAAAGCGGATATGTTGGAAACATCCTGCCCCGAGGAGAACACCACTACGGACAATGGATGAACAACCACTATCTCTATTGTATCACAGAGGCTGCCAAGCATCACATCATGGTGAATGCCCACGAGGCTGTGCGCCCCACCGGATTGTGCCGCACCTACCCCAACCTCATTGGTAATGAGTCGGCGCGCGGCACCGAATATGAGTCGTTTGCCGGCAACAAGGCATCCCATACAACAGTACTTCCGTTCACCCGCTTGCAAGGAGGTCCTATGGACTACACTCCCGGAATCCTCGAAGGCGACATGAACAAAATTGACCCCGGAAAGCACCACCACATCAATTCCACTCTCGCCCGCCAATTGGCTCTTTATGTAACCATGTACAGCCCGCTGCAGATGGCAGCCGATATTCCGGAAAACTACGAGAGCTATATCGACGCATTCCAATTCATAAAAGATGTAGCCATCGATTGGGACGAGAGCCGATACCTCGAAGCTGAGCCGGGACAATATATCACCATTGCCCGCAAAGCTAAAGGCTCCGACAACTGGTTTATGGGCTGCACAGCCGGTGAGAACGGGCATCAGTCGGTGCTCAAACTCGACTTCCTCGACAAAGACAAGAAGTATGAGGCAATAATCTACTCCGATGCCAAAGACGCCGATTATAAGAAAAATCCACAAGCCTACACTATAACCAAATGCAAGGTAACAAGCAAGAGCACACTCAAGCTTAAAGCTGCCCCGGGCGGTGGATATGCAATTAGTATTAAACCAATAAATTAGTATTATTATGAAAAAGAATTTGTTTAGAAACTTATTATGTAGCTTGGCGCTTGTAGCCACAGTATTAACAGCCAATGCCGCCGACCGCCTGCTTATTGTCGGAGAGGCTGTTTGGGGAGGTTGGTCTATCGACAACAGTATTGTGATGCTCAACGCTACCGAAAACCCCGATCTGTTCAAGGCAACTGTCAATCTCAATCAAAACGGCACCTTTAAATTTCTCACCACAACCGATTGGGGAAATCTCGAGTATCGTGCCGGCGACAATGATGTAACACTCTCGGAAGGCGTTGCAACCACTCTTGTCCCAAGCGACGAAAACTCCAATGACAAGCAATTCAAGGTAAACGAAACAGCCAACTACGACATCGTTTGCGACCTTGCCGCCAAAACAATCGTCGTAAATAAAACCGCTTATCAAACAAATCCGGTCAAGCACACAGCTCTTTGGCTCGTAGGCTCCGCCACAACCGGAGGTTGGAGCATTGGCGACGGCACCAAGCTCTCTCCTTTGGCCGACAACCCCACAGTGTTTGCAGCCACAGTCGACCTCATTGAAGGAGAAATGAAAGTTGCTGTAAACAACCAGACAGGCTACGGACAGACATTCTATCTCCGTAACACAGAAGATGCCACAAAGATTGTATTCGGTGGCGACGACAATAAGTGGAATATCACAAAAGCCGGAAAATACGATGTAAAAGTAGATGTTGTCAACATGACCATATCAATTACCGACTTCGACTCCTCCGGCATCTCCACAGTAGAGTCAGATTCCGAAGCAGAGACCATCTGGTACAACTTGAATGGAGTTCAAGTTAATGAAAACACACTCCATCCCGGATGTTATATCCGCAAAAGCGGCAGCAAAACAAGCAAAATCCTCGTGAAGTAACACCCGATGAAGCAACGCATAGTAAAATAAAAAATCCTTCTTTGATGTAGTGCCCGGTTCGCCCAAAACGCCCCGGGCACTTCCGTTATCCCCATCCCTGGCGGCAACAGTTCGTAACACAAAGAAAAGCCCCTGTAAATCAGGGATTTACAGGGACTTCCAGCGGAGAGAGAGGGATTCGAACCCCCGGAGGTGTGAC
>JBJEKB010000054.1:0-4941 GCA_051878395.1 Muribaculaceae bacterium | reverse complement strand
TTACCGGCTTTGCTTCGGGGTCGGTAGTTGCCATTAGTCGGCAAATCTTTTTGTCGATGTCGGGATTAGAGATTTTGATGCCTAAATCATTGGCTGTTTTGATAGCTTTTTTCAAAAACTCGTTATAGTCCATAAACACCGACGAGCCGATTTTCGCAGCGAGTTGGTTGGCGATATGCTGCAAGTTGCGACGTGCCGACCAAGCATTTTCGTCAATGAGTTTCTTGAAATTCTTGTCGGTGATTTTAATATCTTCGTCGGCAAGATATTCACGAATCTCTTGCACTTCATCATCAAGCCCGGTAAATACCTTGTCGGCATATTTGCCGTATAGCCAACGAGATACTTCATCAAGTTTCGGGTCGTAAATCATATTGTCGATGGCTTCGGCACTGAACTGTGCACGTAGTCGCAGAGGACGTTCAATGGTTACTGAGTTATATCTGAAATCATCAACCGGGATTTGCAGCGATTTGATTGGGTTCGACGGAGTGCCATTTGGACCGGAAGGGAATATATACTCACTATATATTTGTTCGGAAAAATCATTGATAGTGCAATTGCGGTTTCCTTGGTTCTTGCGTAGTTTGGTATATGCCTGTGAAGCGTCAATCAAGACGACTTCACCTTGACGCCATTCCGGCTTTTTATTAGTCAATATCCAGCAATATGTTGCAATGCCGGTATTATAGAAAATATTGTTGGGAAGTTGAATAATGGCTTCCACTAAATCATTTTCAAGAAGGTAGCGGCGAATGTTGCTTTCCGCTTGTCCGGCATCGCCTGTAAATAGAGCAGAGCCGTTATGGATTGATGCTATTCTCGTGCCTTGAGGTTGCATATCGAGCGGCTTCATACGGTCGATCATTTCGAGAATAAACATCAATTGACCGTCGGAGGTACGGGTACAGCAATCCACAATTTCCGACTCACCGAGAAAATTGTTAAGCCGTAGTGCAAATCGTTGGTCGATAAGTTCCTTATCGTGGTAAATTTTCTTTTTGTCTTCTTTCCACGACTTGCCATAAGGCGGATTAGTAATCATATAGCCGAATGTTCTGTCGGCAAAATGATTGTCGGTTAAGGTATTTCCATAATATATGCCGCCCGGTTCTACATTTTTTATGATAAGGTCGGATTTACAAATTGCGTATGTTTCAGAGCTTATTTCTGTTCCTGATACTTCTATGCGGTCTTTATCCACACCGTGTTCAATAAGGAACTGGCTTGCCTCTGTAAGCATACCGCCACTACCACAAGCAGGGTCGTAAATCTGTATCAATGGAGGCAGATTGTCGAGAACCGGACCGAAAACAATTTTTGATAGTAAGAGAATAACATCACGAGGCGTGAAGTGTTCACCTGCTTCTTCGTTGTTTTCTTCGTTGAAACGACGGAGTAGTTCCTCAAAAATTGTTCCCATATCGTGATTGGTAACAGCCGGAAGTGGAAGCCCATTCGGGTCTTTCGTCGGCTTGTCGGTAAGATTGATATATGGGTCGGTAACTTTTTCAATCATCGCCAACAAGCAGTCGCGGTCGGCAAGTTTGCGAGCTTTATTATAAAACTCAAAGCGCACAAGTACATCTCGCACGTTATCGCTGTAACCGTTGAGGTATTCAACGAAATTGTCGTGTAGTAAATCGTTATCACCTGTGGCAGTAGCTTTCAATCTTGAAAGCGTCCATCGGCTTGTGTTATAAAACGATAATCCGGTGATTTGCTTAATCGGGATTTCGTCAATTTCGGTTAGCCCGATGCATTTTTGCTCAGCCAATTCCTGCTCTACTTGTTCTTTTGAAGGCTCTAAAAGAGCATCAAGACGGCGAAGAACGACAAAAGGCAATATCACATCTCGATATTGTCCGCGAACAAAAACATCGCGCAAAACGTCGTCTGCGATGTTCCATATAAGAGAAACAGTCTGGCTGTGTACGCTATCCATATTGAAAGAAAGTTTGATATATTGATTGCCGATTAAGGCGGTGATTATGTATTAACTGCAAATAATGTGCCAGGCGAGTGCAGTGCCAAACTCGTTGGAGCAATGCCGAGCCGAAGCCAAATTTCGCAAGATATTGCAAATATACAAAAACATTTTAATTGAGTAGGCACTTTTTTTATATGTTTTATGGCATATAATGTGCAGGTTTCGTGGATTTGCAATTCATCGGCGTAAAGATACAACGGGGGATGTGCCGGATTCGGGCACAGGAAAATCATTTAAAGTTAAATAGGATCGGATTTAGTGAAAATTTTTCACAATACGCCCGAAATAGCATGCGAAACGCATTGCGAGGAGGTATTCGAGTATCGGCACACGGGTGCCGATACCCGGCAATGGTGATTATTGGGCGGACGCGATATGACCATCAGTTTGGGTTGATGGGGGCTGCGCGGGGGGGGGGTTATGGGCGGGTTATTTCCAGGGGGGTGTTGGGATTGTTGATTATTATGAATTCGCTTGTTTTGGGGGAATTGTCGGCGGGATAGCCTTCGACGATGAATAGGCGGAAGTCGTCGCTGCGCTTCTTGATGCGGAAGCTGCCGGTGTCTTTCGAGGTGCTGAAATAGAGTTTGTTGCCGATGACACAGATGCGGTCGTCGGCGCGGATTTCGCAGTTTCGGTGTGGGATGAAGCGCTCCTCGCGGATGTTGCGGATGAAGACAATGTCGCCATCGAAAATCAGCTCGACAAACCCTCGCTTCGCGATTTTGGGCTGATGCAGGAAATAGAATCCGGAGGACAAATCGACCCAGATTTCCCGGGATTCGCCTTGAAGCCGGAGGAGCGTTTTGTGGAAGCCGACGTCGATTCCGGCGGAATTTCGCAATTGGCTCAGGTATTCGGGCTTGAGGATGCGCTTACTGATGTTTTTCACGGTTGATTGCCAGACTTTTATGCGACGGTCGCACATCGCCATGAACGGCTGTATGCCTCCGGCGGCGGTCGCGATCACGGGGGTGTGGTCGAGGTCTTGCTGCAGGAAGAGGGCGCCCTGCTCATCGTTGTAGATTCGTGCTCGGTTAGGCTTAACAGCCTGTAATTGAAGCACTTTGCCGGGCATGGCAGCCGAGATGTATAGCTTCATCCAGCCGACGCCATCGCCTACCTGCGTTTCCAGCGCTTTGCGGTTGATGCCGTGCCGGGAGTCGAGCCACCGCGATTTGAGCCGCGGGAAGAACGTGTCGCCGTCGGCGGTACTCATCTCGATGCCGCGGTAGTTGATGACACGGGGATGGCGCTCAAATTCGATGCCGTTGACGAGGTCGGTCCACACCCATTTGCCGCCTTTTTTTCTGCGCTCGAAGCCGACACAGCCGACGCTGCGGAAATGCGACCGGAGCGCCTCGTGCGAGGCAATTTTTATGATATCCGTCTCATTTTCAGCCTGTAAATCGCCGCAGCCGAGCCACAGGAATTGGTCATTTTGGCTGAAATCGAGGTGCAGAGCGGTGTCGGTGCCAAGGAAATAGTATTCCCAGTCTCTGTCCGCGGAGGGGAGACCGAAGGTGCGGTAGAGGCCGACGTTGTCGATGATTGTGCAGCACTGCTTGCCGTTGCTTGGGCGCAGTCCGCGGCCCACCATTTGCAGGTATTTTGCCAGCGAGAGCGTGGGGCGCGCCAACTGGATGAACTCGACATCGGGGCAGTCGAAACCCTCGGAGAAGAGGTCAACGCTCACGAGTATCTGTATGCTGTTCGCTTCCTTGAATGTGCGTATCACCTCTGCGCGCTCCTTTGCCGGGGTTTTGGAGCTGATGGCGACGGCATTCACCCCCTGCAGGCGGTAAAACTCGGCGATATGCTCGGCATGGGCGATGTCGATGGCGTAGATGATGCCTTTTTTGTCGAAGGCGATGCGCCGGAAAGACTCAAACAGCCGCGCGATGCTTGGGCGCACATCGAGCGCCTCGCGCAGCTCATTCATCTGGAAATCACCGTCGGCGCCACGTTTTTTCAGGGCGTCTATCCCCTTCTGCGCCTCGCTGTCGGGGCGGATGGAGTAATAATCGTATGGCGAAAGCCACCCCTCGGCGATAAAGCGCTTGACGCTCCATGAACTCACCAGCAGCTCGAACAGGTCGGTGAAGCCATCGCCGCTTATTCGGTAGGGCGTTGCCGTAAGTCCCAGGAACTTAGCCTCTTTCCATGCTGCCCACAGCATCCGATAGGTGTTTGCCGGGGCATGGTGCGCCTCATCGATTATCACCAGCGATGGGGAGAAATCGATATCGAGGTTGTTTGCCAGCGACTGAATCGACGCCACCATCACGCGGCGGAACGTGGCGGGGCGTTTCCCGCGGGCAATCACGCCGTAGTCTATCCCGAACCGGCTCATGAAGGCGCCTGCCTGCTCAATCAGCTCAATGCGATGAGCCACAATCAGCACCGTGCAGCGCCGATTGTGGCTCGTGTTGTCGTCGAAGTTGAGGAATTGTTGTACAAGTGAGGCAAGTACGACGGTCTTTCCGGTGCCGGTAGGCATCTGCATCATCACACTGCGATGCGTCTCAAATGCCTTGTTGATTTTGCCACAAATCTCTGACTGGTAATCCCTTAACATATTGTTTCGTTAATGTCAGGGCAATTTCTTCGATACAATTTTTCCTCTCACAACGGTGAGATCGACCATTCCGTTTTGATAAATGACCACCTCCTGATAGCGCGGCTCCACCTCCACCTTGCCGTCGATAGCCAGCACGCCCCATTGCTCGGGGTACATTTCAAAGGCGCAATAGCGGCCCACCGGGGGAGTGATGTTGCGGTAAATAGGCGGGGTGATGATGCGCCCGTCCTGCCGCAAGCCCCACTTATTGCCGATGCAGAAGGGGATTACCGACTTCAACTTGCGCATATCGTTGCTTCGGTTGCGGGCGGCGATGCTCTTGGCGATTTCCTGCTCCTTGAGGAGGCGATTTTCTACCTCGATGGCGATA